>CAMORF010000040.1 GCA_946623485.1 uncultured Clostridia bacterium | reverse complement strand
GCAGCCGGCGCGAAAAGGAAACGAATCAATTCGTTTCCTAATACAAATATTGAATATTATTCCCGGGGTGAGGTACTGATGTTTCGTCAATATAAGATCAGGAATTACAGTTTTCCTTTGATTGCGGCAGTAATTGCATTATCTGTAATCGGGATCATGGTCATCGGAAGCGCGCAGCAATCGTCCCAGACCAGGCAGACCTTCGGACTGCTGATCGGGATTGGGGTCATGCTTGCGATGTCCCTTTTTGACTACACGGTTTTTGTCAGGATGAGATGGATCCTGTTTCTGATCGGCTGCCTGCTTCTGGTGGCCGTCCTGCTGATCGGCGTCAATGTAGGAGGAGCTACCAGATGGATCAACATCGGCGTTCAGTTCCAGCCCTCTGACCTGATGAAGATGGCGCTGATTGTGTTTTTTGCGGGCTATTTCCAGCAGCATGACGCAAAGCTGAACACGCCAAAGGTTTTGATTGGTTCCCTCCTGATCCTGGCTGTCCCGCTGTATCTGATCTACAGAGAACCGGATCTGTCCACAACGATCGTCACAGCGTTGATTTTTTGTGTTATACTGTTTACGGCTGGCCTGAGCTGGAAGATTATTCTTTCCATCCTGGCAATCGCTGTTCCCAGCGCAGCAATCTTCTTAAGCATTGTGCTCAGCCCGGACCAGAAATTGATAGAGGATTATCAGCGTAACCGGATCCTGTCCTGGCTTCGTCCAATGGAATACGCAGATGAAGCCTATCAGCAGCAAAACTCCATCATCGCGATCGGATCCGGGCAGCTTTATGGAAAAGGGCTCAATACCAACGCAGTCAATTCCGTCAAGAACGGCAACTTCATCTCAGAGCCGCAGACAGATTTTATCTTTGCGGTTGCAGGGGAGGAACTCGGCTTTGCGGGATGCCTCGCAATTGTGACGCTGGAGCTGGTCATCGCCATCCTATGTGTGAGGGTAGGCATGCGTGCCAGGGAAAAAGCAGGCATGCTGATCTGCATGGGAGTCGGTTCCCTGATTCTGTTCCAGAGTGCCTTAAACATCGGTGTTACCACAGGTCTGATGCCAAATACCGGGATTACGCTTCCGTTTGTCAGCTACGGGGTTACATCTCTTGTGACCTTCTGTATGCAGATCGGCCTGGTGCTGAACGTCGGGCTCCAGCCGAAGCGTTCCCCTGCTGAGACAGATCCTCTGAAACGCAGGTTCCGTCCGACTTATCTTGCCTCAGGATAATGCCGGTCTACGCAGGAGTGCCTTTCACTATTATTGTATATCGTTATTCATTCATGAAAGACCTGTCACAGATCGTCTGTTTTCATGGCAGGCTTTTAAGGACATACTGTTTAAGGACCTACTTGAAAGAGAAAGGAGAGACAGCGACCCATGAAAATCGGTTTTATCGCGCATGACGCAAAGAAAAAGCTGATGCAGAACTGCTGTATCGCCTACCGGGGGATTCTGTCCGGCCATGATCTTTATGCGACAGGAACCACAGGAAGATTGATCCAGGATGCGGCCGGGCTGCCTGTGCACAAATTCCTGGAAGGCCATGTTGGCGGAGAGCAGCAGATGAGCGCCATGGTTGAACAGAACCAGATGGATCTGGTCCTGTTCTTCCGGGATCCTGAAAGTACTTCCTCCACCAGGAATGATGTCGCAGACCTGTCAAAGGTGATCCGCATGTGCGACCTTCATAATGTCCCTCTTGCGACAAATATCGCCTCAGCGGAGATTCTCCTGAAGGCACTTGACCGGGGGGACCTTGACTGGCGGGAGATGTATCACTGACAGCAGCAAAGAAGCGATTATTCTATAGGAACGATTGGATCTAATGAAGCTGATTGATCTAAAGGAACGATTGATCTGATATGGGGAAACAACGAATTCAGAAGCCTGATTATTACACACAGCGGGAGTGGAACCGCATCCGTGCCCGGGAAAGGGCGCAGGCAAAAGCGCAGAGAAACCTTGTCATCATTGCCATACTCCTGCTTGCGGTTACCGCAGCCCTGGTCATGGGCGTATGGCACTTTGTCTTCAGATCCCATGACAGCGGATTGAGGATGCCATATCATACCGAGAACGCGGTATTCGGAATCCATTCAGGAGGCTCCGGGATGAGAAAGGCAATTCCATTTGCGAATGGCCTGTGTGTGACACAATCTGATGTGGATGCGGATGCAGTCTTTATCAGTGCCGCGGAAGCTGCACTGTTTGACCTGACACAGGAAAAGGTTGTCTACGCGAAAAACATTTTCGAAAGAAGATCTCCAGCTTCGATCACAAAAATCATGACGGCATTGGTCGCCCTGCAGAATGGGAACATGGAT
This sequence comes from uncultured Clostridia bacterium, assembly GCA_946623485.1. Taxonomy (GTDB): domain Bacteria; phylum Bacillota; class Clostridia; order Lachnospirales; family Lachnospiraceae; genus Porcincola. Next base: position 8,380 of record CAMORF010000040.1, on the reverse strand, counting down.
GACATGGTCACGGTGGATGACGCGGCTTTTGACATAGAAGAGGGGTCTTCTGTCTGCGAGCTGCACAGAGGAGACAAGCTCACGCTCAAGCAGCTGATGTATGGCATGCTCATTGCTTCCGGCAATGATGCTGCGCAGATGATCGCGAAATATGTTGGAGGCGGGGACATCAATCATTTTGTTGATATGATGAACCAGACTGCGCTTGCGCTGGGAGCAACCCACACGCATTTTGTCAATGCCCATGGCCTCACTGCGGATAACCATTATACCTGCGCTTATGACATTTATCTGATGATGAATGCCGCCATGAAGTATGACCTGTTTATGGACATCATACAAAGACAGAATTACTATGCAGAGTATACGGACGCGGATGGAGACGCCTACGCCATGACCTGGGAATCAACTGACCATTATCTGACGGGTGAGGCATCCAAGCCATCCAATGTAATCATCTACGGCGGGAAAACAGGGACCACGAATGATGCCGGTGCATGTCTTGCGCTGATCAGCAAAGACCTGTACGGGAATCCATTTATCTCCGTCATCCTGCACTCTGATTCCAAAGAAACCTTGTATCCGGAAATGAACCAGGTTCTGTCTCTGGTTCCGTCTTCCGGCTGAAGGGGAGAGCAGCCAGCAGAAGGGAATTCACTCATTCGCTGTTGATTGGCGCTGTTGATTGGCATTGAAGTTGCGTTACAGGTTGTAATTTCATCCATGAAAAGCTATACTGTTTTCAGGGATCATACGCAAAAGATTTGACACCAGCGGTTTCGGGCAGGCAGCCCGGAAGTTTCAGCACATTTCTCTCTCGGGATGCCTGGCATCCTGAAAGATCATTCGGAATAACACAACCGGTGTCTCAGAGGCAGCCGGACAGGGATGATTATAAGAGCATTCCTCGAAGGTTCTTCCGGCACCACCACTTCATTAGGAGGGCATCAAACATGATACAGTTCATCATCGGTGAAAAGGGAAAAGGTAAGACCAAAGTATTGCTTGAGAAAGCAAACCGGGAAGTGAAGGAAGCAACAGGGAATGTTGTCTATCTGGATAAAAACACGCAGCATATGTTTGAACTGAACAATCGCATCCGTCTTATCGACATGACACAGTACCCGCTCACCGACGCGGACGAATTTATCGGTTTCATCCTCGGGATCATTTCCCAGGATCACGACCTGGAAAAAGTGTATCTGGACAGCTTCCTCAAGATCGCAAGACTTGAAAGCAGTGACATGGACCTGGACGCATTGATTCCGGTTCTGAAGCAGCTTTCATCGATCAGCACCCAGTTCCATGTTGATTTCATCATCAGCATCTCTCTGACGAAGGATCAGCTTCCGGAAGAATATCGTTCCATGGTAGTAGCGGAACTGTAAAGGTTCGAGATACGAATTCATAGTGCGGCATCAGCCGTGAGCATCGAGTAGGATTCGTCCTACTCGATCCGTTTTTTGGAGCTGCCTTGCAATGGCAGATAAGGAGCATTCCCTTGGCGGCATTCTGGAATAACCAAAGTCCATACAGAAGATCTGATAAGGTAAGACGCATTCCTGTTTCTTTAAATGTTGGAACCCTGATGTTCGGCCTGATCCTGATCTATATCCTGATCACGCTCCTACTGTACCTGACCCAGAAGCATGTTGCGGGCTATGAAGTAGTGGAAGGAACGATTTCCGGCAATTATCGTTACAGCGCGATCGCATTAAAGGAAGAAGAGGTTGAGAAGAGCAATGTATCCGGCGGCATAACCTATTATGCCAGGGAGGGTTCCAAGGCGAATGTTGATATGGTGATCTGCTCGGTAGGCGGGGCGGCTTCGGGTTCCGGCAACGCGCAGAGCAAGGTCGTCACGGATCTGTCCGACGAGGATATCTCCCAGGCGAAAAATGAGATGACCACCTTTTGTGTCAATTTCAGCGAGAACATGTTCTCTGAGGTATACAGCTTCAAGTCTGACATGCAGGGAGTCATCCTGCAGTCAACCATCAATGAAGATGCGGGAGAGTACGTGCAGGGAAGCTACACTGCCTCGGTTCCCGGTTTTGTGGTATATTCCACCGATGATATGGAAGGGCTGACGGCAGAAGACCTGACCATGGAATGCTTTAATGTCGGTTCTTATCAGAAGACAAATCTGAGGCTCCGGAATTCCGTAAATGCCGGAGACCCCATTTTCAAGCTGATTACGAATGATACATGGAATCTGTGTTTTCCGGTCAATGACGCGCTCAGGAGAGACCTGGAAGACATCTCGACCATTCGTGTCAGGTTTCTGAAAGACAATGCCACCTTTTCCGCGCCGATCGAGGTGGTAGAAGGCAAGGACGGAGTCTATGGGAAGATTACCTTGAAAAGTTCTCTTGTCCGCTATGTTACGGATCGGTATCTCGAGATTGAGCTGATCCTGAACAGGGCAAAGGGACTGAAGATCCCAGTCTCTTCCATTACACAGAAAACATTTGTTGAGATCCCGGATGATTACGTCAGTGTCAACGAAGATACTCCCAGCGAGGTTTTCCTGATCCGCGAGACCTTCCTCGCAGATGGCTCATCCTCTACGTCCAATGTGACAGCAACGGTTTATTCCCATGATAACGAAGCCGGATGTTACCTGATCAATCCAGGACTGTTTGAGCCCGGGGATTATGTCGTGATGCCCGGAACATCCCGGAAGCTGCAGATCACGGATGATTCCATCCGGACGATCCAGGGGGTTTATAACATCAACAAGGGCTATGCTGTTTTCCGCCAGGTCAATATTATTGATGAAAATGAAGAATTCTGTATCGTGGAGCCCGGTTCTGTCTATGGCCTGGCCGCGCATGACCGGATCGTGCTTGACGCGTCAAAAGTAAAAGAAGATGACATCATCAAGGGGTAGGAATCACAATGAGTTTTATTGAAGAAAACCTGAAACATGTGGAGCAGAAAATCCGGGAGGCATGCCTTCGCTGTGGAAGAAAACGAGAGGATGTCACTCTGATTGTTGTCAGCAAGACGAAGCCTGTTTCGATGATCCAGGAAGTAATCAGCCTCGGCCCCAGGGATTTTGGGGAAAATAAGCCGCAGGAACTGAGAGACAAATATGACGTTCTTCCGAAGGATCTCCGCTGGCATATGATCGGGAACCTGCAGCGCAATAAGGTGAAATATGTGGTGGGAAGAGCGGTCATGATCCATTCGGTCGGATCCTTTGCGCTGGCAGCGGAAATCGAAAAAGAGTGCGCGAAACACAGCCTTGTCATGCCCTGCCTCGTGGAGGTTAATATGGCGCATGAAGCATCAAAGGGAGGGATTGCCCCGGAAGAGGCCAGGGAGTTTATGGAGCGCGTTTCCACGCTGAAGCATCTGCAGGTGGAAGGGCTGATGACGGTTGCCCCCTATGTTTCTGACCCGGAGGACAACAGGGATTGTTTCCGCAGCCTGCGGAATTTGGCGGTTGACATCGGAAAGGAAAACATTGATAATATCCGTATGCGCCATCTCAGCATGGGAATGACAGGGGATTATGAAGTTGCCATCGAGGAAGGCGCAACCATGATCCGTGTCGGAACAGGGATTCTGGGGGAGAGGGATTACAATATATGAGTGTTTTTGACAGGTTTCTGAATTCTATAAAACTGAATGATGATGACGATCTGGATGATGATGAGTATTTTGACGAGGAAGAAGATAACATCGATGACTCCCGCCCGTCCAGACGCATTTTATCAAGAGATGATGAGGATGAGCCGATCTTTGATGAGGATCAGTCTCCGATCAAAAGGCAGCCCCGTTCTGCCAGACCGTCAAGACGCTCCAGAAACAGTTCGCAGTCATCTCCTTTCGGACCGTCTCCGAAGGTGTCCGCATTCCGTCCGAGAAAGACTGCCGCAGAGGACGGTTCTGACCGCAATAATATCTCTGTTTGCGTAATCCGGCCAAAGTCCATGGAGGATGCGCTGCAGATTGCGCAGATGCTGATTGCCCATTGCACGGTAATCCTGAACCTGGAAGGTCTGGATCTGGACGTATCACAGCGGATCTTTGACTTCGCGTCCGGTGCCTGCTGCGCGAGCAGGGGGCGTCTTGACAAGATCAGCAATTATATCTTCGTACTTACGCCGCATGACGTTGAGATTACCGGAGAATTTCAGCAGATCCTGACCGGGACATTCGATCCACACCTGGATCTGGACCTGAGTGAAGATCTACAATAAGGATCTGCAATCGCAGAAGGATCTGGTTCAAGCTGTGAACCGTCACAGTCCGGATCAGAAACAAAGCCATCGTTTTACATACAGATGAGATGAGACAGGAGCGTCACAGGAGAAGATCCTCTGACGCTTCTTTTAGGAGTAAGGGCTTCTTTTAGGAGTAAGGATAAGTTATTTCTGAACAGCTCCTAAGAACCTGTCAGATACAGGTATAAACGAAATAAGATATTCGTTTATAGAGAAGAAAGGCGGTATTATCGATGGAAAAAAATGGAAAGAAGCAGGCAGAAGCGCTCCAGCTGCAAAATCCTGTTGAAATAAAGGTGAAGGGATGGGAGGGCTATCGCATCTATCTGGAGCATTCTTTTGAGAACCTTGCGCCGCGCATGCAGGAACTCGGCAGCATGGACTGCCGTGTGTGCGTGGTCACGGACAGCAATGTGGAAAAGCTCTATCTGAAGGAAGTGCTGAATGTGCTTTCCCCTTTCTGCAGAGAGCTTTCCAGTTTTGTCATTCCGGCAGGAGAGGAACATAAAAACCTGGACGAAATCCGCAGGATCTATCTTCATCTGACCGGACACGAGCTGGACCGCCGGGATATTCTCATTGCTCTTGGCGGAGGCGTTACCGGAGACATGACAGGATTTGCCGCGGCAACCTACCTGCGCGGCATCCGCTTTGTCCAGGTTCCGACTACGCTGCTGTCCCAGGTAGATTCCTCCATCGGCGGGAAAACAGGGGTTGACCTGAACTCCTATAAAAACATGGTTGGCGCCTTTCATCATCCTTCCATGGTCTATCTGAATATCAATGCATTGAAAACACTGGATGAAACACAGTTCGCCAGCGGAATGGGAGAGGTGCTCAAGCATGGGCTGATCCGGGATGCGTCTTATTACGAATGGTGCCTGGATCACATGGGAGAGATCGAAGAGCGGGATACAGAGGCCATGGCTGACATGGTGATGCGCAGCATTCTGATCAAACGGGCAGTTGTGCAGAAAGATCCCATGGAGCGAGGGGAAAGAGCGCTTCTGAATTTCGGGCATACAGCCGGACATGCCATCGAAAAGCTGAAGGATTTCAAGCTTTCCCATGGAGAATGCGTCAATCTGGGTGTGGTTGCGGCTTCCTACATCTCCTGGAAAAGAGGCAGCATCAGTGAAGAAATCTTTTATGAGATCCGCGATATGTCCGTTGGATTTGGCCTTCCGATTACTTATGACGGCCTTACCCCGGAAGAGATCCTGGAAGCGATGAAAAAAGATAAAAAAAGAGTCGGCGGAAAAAACCGTCTGATCCTTCTGAAAAAGCTTGGATCCGCTTATATCGATGAAACGGTAACCGATGAAGAGATTCTGGATGCCCTGAGGTTTATCCGGTATGAAGAATGAACGCATAAAAGTGCCTGCAGCCTTCCTGCTCTGGATCGTCCTGGTCTTCCTGGACCAATATACAAAGTACCTTGCAGCCAGGTTTTTAAAGCCGAATGGCCCTGTTATATTGGTCCGCAATGTGCTTGAGCTGAGATATCTGGAAAACCGCGGGGCCGCGTTTGGAATGCTCCAGAACCGGCAGTGGATCTTCATTGTGTCGGCATTAATCTGCGTGATCGTATGCGCATGGGCAGGCGCGCGCCTTGCGGCCAGGCACGAGAGGATGGCGATCCGTATCTGCCTGGCCATCCTGGCTGCCGGCGCCGCCGGGAATCTGATCGACCGCGCCTTCAGAGGCTATGTAGTGGATTTCATCTATTTTTCCCTGATTCATTTTCCGATCTTTAACCTTGCGGATGTCTGCGTCAGCCTCGGAACCGCATTGCTGGTCATCCTGATCCTGTTTTTTGATAAGGATACGCATTCATCATCTGAAGCAAATTAATCGTTCATCCGGGTGCACAGTTGATCGTTTTTGCAGGACAATAATATGGATTCTGACAATCATTTCAATATGGATCATGATACCGATTGTGTAACAGAAACAGAACGCCGGGACTGTATCATCCCAAAGGAACTGGATGGGATGCGCCTGGATGCGATGCTAAGCACGCTGTTTCCGGAAAAAACACGTTCCTTCTGGCAGAACCGGATCGAAGAAGGCAACGTTTCTCTGGATGGAAAGCCAGTCACCAAAGCAGGAAAAAAGGGAAAAGCCGGACAGCAGGTAACCGCGGCGCTTCCTGCTGCAGTGCCCATCGATGTTCTTCCGGAAAACATACCGTTGGAAATCCTGTATGAGGATGAAGACCTGATCGTAGTCAACAAACCAAAAGGGATGGTAGTGCATCCGGCACCCGGGCATGATTCAGGAACCCTGGTAAATGCGCTCTTATATCATTGTGCCGGCTCCCTGTCGGGCATCAATGGCATGCTACGCCCCGGTATCGTCCACAGGATTGATCAGAATACAACAGGATCTTTGGTTGCCGCGAAAAATGACACTGCCCATGAAAGCCTGGCGCTTCAGTTTAAGGATCACAGCATCACGAGATCCTACCGCGCGATCCTGCACGGAAATATCACCCAGGACTGCTTCACCGTAGACGCGCCGATCGGAAGGCACCCGCAAGACAGAAAGAAGATGGCTGTGCTTTCAGACGGAAGGGGAACTTCCAGACATGCCGTCACGCATGTCCGTGTCCTGGAACGTTTCAGGCAGTTCACTTATGTTGAATGCGTATTGGAAACCGGAAGAACCCATCAGATCCGTGTCCATATGTCCCATATCGGCCATCCGGTCCTCGGCGATGATGTCTATGGGCCGAAAAAAAGCCCCTTCCGCCTGGAAGGACAGACCCTGCACGCCATGGTACTGGGATTTCAGCACCCAAGATCCGGAGCTTATATGGAATTCACAGCGCCGCTTCCGGATTACTTTTTGCGGCTGCTTCGGATCCTCAAAGACACTTAGGATCTGTTACAAAATAACTTGTACATCTTGCTTGTCTTTTCATCCGATAGCACAGCTCAAAAATCAATCACATAGCCCGCTATGCTCATGATTTTTGAGCTGCACTCTCGAATGAAAATCCTGCGCAATCTGCACAATTTATTTTGTAACAGCTCCTTAATATCTTCAGCTTCGAACGATCTTCATTACAACGTATTCTATTTATCCTTCTTCACGGAGCCTCACGGCTCCGGCCGCGCGCCGCCTGCGGTCGTCATCCATGGCCGCGTAATGTTTTTTCGTCGTATTCACATCCTTATGTCCCAGTACATCCGCGACAAGATAGATATCACCCGTTTCCCGGTACAAAGCCGTTCCATAGGTGCTGCGCAGCTTATGGGGGGTGATCTTCTTCGATGTCGTAATCATCCTGGAATACTTTTTTACCATGTTCTCAACCGCCTGAACCCCCATACGGCGTTTTTGGGAAGAGAAGAAGAGCGCATGCTCATGGCCGGGGAGCGGAGTAATCTGTTTCCGCTGCGCAATCCAGTCCAAAAGCGCTTTCTCCACCTCATCCCCGAAGTAGACAACAGACTCTGAACCGCCTTTGCGTATAATGCGTATTCCGTTATTCCTGAAATCAACATCTTCAATATCCAAACCGACACATTCGCTCACACGGATTCCAGTGCCCAGAAGAAGCGTCACGATAGCCAGATCCCTCAATTTGGTTTTCTCATAATATACCTTCTTCTGGCCTGTCAGCGAATCGCCGCCATGCTCGATCAGATCCAGCAACGCAGCCGTTTCCCCCTCATCCATGCGGACAATATTATGCTCATGCAGCTTCGGCATATCAACCAGCAAGGTCGGATTGGTATGGATCATCTCACGCTTAAAATAGAAAGCATAGAAACTCCTCAGTGCGGACATCTTACGCTTCAGGCCAAATTCTCCATTGGTAAACGAAGCCTCCCTCGGCATCCCAATCAAAGACTCATCCACACGATACACATTCAAGAATGACTTATATTCGTCAATATCCGTAGCCGTCAGATCATCCAGCACCGAAACATCCCACGTATGGATATCCTTATCCCGCAAAACAGGATTATTCTCCTGCAGATACCGGAAAAAAGTCCGGATATCATAGGCATAAGAAAGCCTGGTGCGAGACTCCTTAGACGCTTCCTGAGCCAGAAAATACTGCTTTGCGAATGGCGGGAAATCCTTCAAAACCTCCCGAAGCTGAAGAATATTCTGCGTATCACGGTCACTAT
>CAMORF010000039.1 GCA_946623485.1 uncultured Clostridia bacterium | reverse complement strand
ACACCTCTGACGGACGGATGTATGGCATTGCATTGTGCTGCGGAATCTGGTGCAATTATTACATCGGGTTCATGCTGTGTATATTCTCCGTGCTTTACTTTGTGGTCTGTCAGATCATCGCGGGCAGATGCAGCATCAGACGGTTCCTGACCAGAATTGTGCGCTTCGGATGGTTTTCGGCCATTGCGGGCGGCTGCGGCGCTGTAGTGCTCCTTCCCGCGTACCGTGCGCTGACCGCCTCGGAAGCCATGCAAAGCAACCGTTTTCCCCTGACGCTGGAAACGTTTGACAGCTTCCTGGATATGCTCCTGACGCATTTCGTGCTGATCAAGCCGATCAATATCGCGAACACGCAGGTCGGCCTGAATGCTTACTGCGGCGTGTGTGTCCTGATCCTGGTGCTCCTGTTCGCATTGGATCGTTTCTGCCCGCTGCGGGAGCGGATTGCGAGAATTGCCCTTGCAGGATTTCTGCTCCTGAGCTTCAGCATGAAGACGCTCAACTATGTCTGGCATGGGTTCCATCAGCAGAACGGGCTGCCGAACCGGTTTGCCTTTGTCTACATCGGGATCGTCCTTGTCATGGCATATGACGCGCTGCGGGACCTTCGGAAGATAAGTCTGCAAAGGGTCTGCATCAGCGCTGCCGTGCCGATTGTGTTCGCGCTGGTATGTCTGATCGGAGGGTTTGGCAGAGACTATGAGGATAATCCCTATGCTGCCCCGGTCTACATCGTCACGATTGCGCTGCTGGCAGGATATTCCATCATGCTCCTGGTTCTTCGCAGGATCCGCCTGCCGCGGAGGGCAGCGGCGCTCCTGCTTTCCGCGATGTGCATTGTGGAAGCCGGGGGGAGCGCAGTCTACGGGATCATCTGCAACGATTCCGTTACAAGATCCATCTATCTGGAGGATCAGCGTTCCTACAAGGAACTGATGGCTTCCAGGCAGACAGGGGAATGGTTCCGGTCTGAGGTGGACGCGCAGCGGATGCGGAACGTCACGCTGTTTTGCGGCGGCAATTCCGTGGTAATGTTTAATTCCACCATGCAGCAGTCCGTCACGGATTTCTGTGACAGGATCGGCATGGAGTCGCGTACCAATAAAAACGGCTACAACGGCGTTACGAACCTGATGAATGATGTGCTCGGGATCCGCTATGTCCTGAGCGCCCATGGGAAGGGCGGATCCTTCTATGGCTTTGAGGAGATTGACCGGGACAATAACCTGACGCTGTACGAGAATCCGGACGCGCTTCCCATCGGGTTCCTGGCAAACCCGGAGATCACACAGTGGGATCTGTCCGGCGCGACGCCGATCGATGTGCAGGATGACTTTGTCCGCCTTGCGACCGGGATGGAGCCGATCTATACGCTTGACCGGTACCTGACGCTGGAGGATGGCGTGGAAAGCGGAATCCGCATCCCCGAAGGAAAACAGGTTTATGTGTACCTGCCGAACCGCGTCAAGGAGCTGGTTGTCACAACGCCGGAATATACGAAAACATATACTACCTTCACGGATCATCTTTATGTGATCGAGGCAAACGGTGGCAATGATGAGGCCTCCGTGAAAGCAACGCTCAACGGCGGATCCAGCCAGAACGCGGTTGTCTACACGTGCCCGGATGCCCTGGTGGAGGAAGTGACAGCGTTCCTGTCCAGGAGTGTCCTGGAGCAGGTAAGCGCAAGAGGGAACCGTCTCACCGGAACCATCAACGCAGACCGTGACGGTGAGCTGGTGCTGACCATCCCCTATGACCAGAGCTGGAACTGTTTTGTGGACGGGCAGAAGGTGTCCCCTGACCTGATCGGGGAGGCGCTGATCGGAATCCCCCTGTCAAAAGGGGAACATGAGATCCGGCTTACCTACATGCCGGCCGGGATTGCGGCAGGCCTTTGGATCAGTATCGCCTGCGGCATTCTGATGGTTCTGAGCTTCCTGTATGAAAGACATAAAAAAAAGAAAGAGATACCTATGAAGAGGGAAAATGCGCTGACGGATGATATGGTCTTAGGAATCATCGACATAGCCGGGGAAGATGCCGTGATGGAGCAGGAGCGGATGGAGAAGCATACCACCTTCCGGATCGGAGGGCCTGCGGATCTGTTTGTGGCGCCGGGCAATGAAGCGGTATTGCTCCAGGTTCTTTCTTACTGCAGGCAGCGCGGGATCCCGTTTTACGTCATCGGAAACGGGAGCAATCTTCTGGTCAGCGATGCGGGCTGCCGGGGCGTCATCATTCAGATTTCACGCCGTTTGAGCGAAATCCGCGTATCCGGCAATGAGATCGAGGCGCAGGCCGGCGCGATGCTTTCTTCCATCGCGCGCAGCGCACTGGAGGCGTCCCTGGCAGGGATGGAAGCATTGTCCGGGATTCCTGGAACGCTGGGCGGGGCGCTGGTCATGAACGCCGGGGCTTTCGGTACGGAGATGAAGGATATTGTGAAGTCAGTCCGCGTAGTGGATGACGCGGGCAATGTCCTGGAGCTGACCGGGGAGCAGATGCAGTTTGGGTACCGGACTTCCATCCTGCAGGAGGGCAGGCTGACTGCCCTGTCCGCGACATTGGTGCTTCAGGAGGGGGAGAAGGAACAGATCCAGGCCCTCATGAATGACTACAGGCAAAGACGCATGGAAAAACAGCCCCTGGAGTATCCAAGCGCAGGTTCAACCTTTAAACGTCCCGATGGATATTACGCAGGAGCGCTGATCGACGAAGCAGGACTGAGAGGGCTTCGGGCAGGAGGCGCCCAGGTGTCGGAGAAGCATTGCGGCTTTGTTGTCAACACCGCAGGCGCCACGGCACAGGATGTGCTGGAGGTGATCCGCAGGGTGCAGGAAGCAGTGCTTGAAAAATCCGGGGTGAGGCTTGAGCCGGAGATCCGGATGCTTGGGTTTGAAGAGAATGACCAAGGCTGATCTGGCTTGATGAAGATGGCTGAGGGTGATCCGGCTTGAAAGGGATGAACTGGGATGAGATTTGTGATCGTGACAGGCATGTCCGGCTCAGGGAAGACGCAGGCCCTGAAGATGCTGGAGGATATGGGGTATTTCTGCGTGGACAATCTGCCCTTGGAACTGGTGGGGAAATTTGCGGAGCTTGCGTCAAACCCTGCGCAGGAATACAGTAAAGTGGCGCTTGGGCTTGATGTGAGGAGCATGTACAAGGGCGGCAACAGCGCCTTGGGTTTCCTCTCCATCATGAAAGAATATCCCCACGAAACCATATTCCTCGACTGCAGCACGGAACAGTTGGTACGCAGGTATAAAACGACCCGGCGGCTGCACCCTCTGTCACAGGGCGGAAGGATCCAGGATGGGATCGCGGCGGAGCGCAGTTATCTGATGCCGCTTCGCGAAGCAGCGGATTATGTGATCGATACGAGCAGCCTGCTGACCCGGGATCTTCTGGGTGAATTGTCCCGGCTGTTTTCCGAGGAAGCACAGGAGGGAACCGTCTTCCTGTCGATCCTTTCCTTTGGGTACAAATACGGAATCCCGTCAGACGCGGACCTTGTTTTTGATGTCCGTTTTCTTCCGAACCCATTCTATGTGGATGCGCTCAAGCATAAGACGGGAAATGACCTTGAAGTGCAGCAGTATGTGTGCCAGAATCCCGATGCAGGCTGTTTCCTGGAAAAGATTACGGATCTTCTGGAATATCTGATTCCGAAATACCGTGCAGAAGGAAAGCGGCAGCTGATGGTCTGCGTGGGGTGCACCGGCGGGAAGCATCGCTCCGTGACGATGGCGAATAAGTTAGGAGATTACTTTGCGAAAAGCCCCTGGCCGGCTTCCGTGCTGCACAGGGATATCACAAGGCAATAGGAGCAGGGAATGTCCTTTTCAGCTGGAGTAAAAGAAGAACTGGCGCTTCAGACAGGCCAGGCAAGACACTGCAGGATTGCGCTGATCGCGTCCCTGTTCCACCTTAGCCCTGTCCTGTCGGACAAGTCTTGCGGGATCCGGACGGAAAACGCGGCGGTGGCGCAGGCATTTGAAAAGGAGCTTTGCCGGGTCTGCAATGATGTTGTTGAGGTAGCCCGCCAGGGCAGGGAGATCCAGGTCCTGATTCATGGAACAAAGCAGGTGAAAACATTCCTGGAGATGGTAAAGCTTGACCGCGCAATCCCATTTCCTGTGCCCGGCGAGAGGGAGGCCAGAGAGCTGGTGCGCGCCCAGAGGGTGTCCCCGGTCCTATTGCAGAAGACGTGCTGCAGGAAGGCATATCTGCGGGGGATGTTCCTGGCAACAGGATCGGTCAGCGACCCTGCCAAGAGCTATCACCTGGAACTGGCGCCGCTCTCGGAAGCAGACGCGATAAGCGCCCTGAAGATCCTTTCATCGGTGGGCTTCGGGGCCAGGAGCACGCAGCGCAAGGGCAGATTTGTGGTTTACCTGAAGGAAGGGGAACAGATCTCCGATTTTCTGGGAGCCATCGGAGCCACCCAGAGCATGATGAAGCTGGAAAATGCCCGGATCCTGAGAGACATTGCAGGGAACATTAACCGCCAGGTGAATTTTGAGGCGGCGAACCTGAAAAAAACCGGGATTGCAGCCCTTCGGCAGATGGAGGATATTGAGCTGATTGAGCGCACGGAGGGAATCCATTCGCTCCCGGAAAATCTGCAGATGGCTGCGCGGCTCAGGCTGGAAAATCCTGACAAAAGCCTGCAGGAACTGGCGCAGTCTTGTGATCCGCCGATCGGACGGAGCGGGATGAACCACCGCCTGCAGCGGATCCGCGAGATCGCCGACCGGATCCGGGAAACGGGAGGGAGAAACATATGACAGTGGCGTATATTGTTTCCGTCACGCTTGCGCTGTTTGCCGGAGCGCTTCCGGCACAGATCCTCGGCCTTGTCTGGGAGATGGTCTGCAGCCAGATGGAACTGGAGATTCCGTATATCGCATTGCTTCGGCTCCTGGGAGCGGTCGGTGCCATCGCGGCGGTGATCTTATCCGATAAGATCCGGGGCTATATTCTTGTGAGGGACCTGATGGTTGGCGCGGTTGCGCTCGAAGCGCTGTCGCTGATCGGATTTTCCTTGTCGAGGGTGTTCTGGAACCTTGGATTGTGGGTCACGGCGCTGGGCTTTTCGATGGGAATGTGCTTTTCCCTGATCTGTTATCTGCTCAGGGAAACCTATTCCAGGAAGACGAGTCTGTTGTTTTCCTGCAGCCCGCTTGGGGCGATGGCAGGCACGTTCCTGGTCTCCTGGTTCCTGTCTCACGGAAGGAGCTGGCGTGCCGCGTGCCAGGGGCTGGCGATCTTCCAGATTCTCCTTTGCATGGTCATCTTTCTGCTCAGGAGGATTCTGCTCAGGGATTTTGCCGTGATTCTGAGAAAACGCAGGAAAGAAGCCGGTATCCTGCGGCAGCGCCGCAGGGAGCAGCTGATCCGGGAAAAGGGAGAACCGGATGAACGCGCCCAGGATGCCTACCTGGTGAAACTCCTGTTTTTATATGGTGCTGCATTGTGCTGCGGGCTGCTCCTGCTGTCCGCGGTTCATCTGACTTTCAGCGCCCAGGTCGCTTCCGGGGATCTGTCCGCGAATCTGGCAGACAGTATCCTGATGGTCTGCGCAGGGATGGCGCTGGGAAGAATCCTGGTTCATTTTACCGCAAAGAGCAGCAGGCGGGCATGGGCCGCCGGGACGATCCTTGCTGCTGCCTGCCTGGCCTTTGGCTGCGGGGCAGCGTGGGCGGGGAAAACCTGGACCGCTTTGCCGCATGTGATACGATTTGGGACAGGGCTTGGGGCCGGGATGATTTTCCCGAATCTGATCCAGACAGAGGATGAGCGCTTTGACGACGAAGCCCAGACTGCGATGGCAGGCCTGCTCCCGGCATTTTACCTGGGAGGCGAGGCTCTGATCACACCCTTCGTACAGTCTATGAGGGGGGCGCGGGAGATGGCCATATGCGCGTCGGCGATGCTTGTGCTCGTCTGCTGCATGGGAGCCTGCCTGGCGTTTTCATCCGTCAGGATCAGAAAAAGATAGGGGGCCGGTATGGAAAATTATATCATCACCATCTCACGCAGGTTTGCCAGCAAGGGGCATGAGATTGCCGCCCGGGTGGGCGGCATGCTCCAGATTCCGGTATATGACCGCAGCGAGGTGGAAGCGAGGGTACAAAGCCTCCCGACGATCGAGCGTACGCTGGAGGAAAAGGAATTGCGTGAGGACAATGCCAGGGACCGCTGCAGGACGGATAATGGGGGAAAAAGCCTGTGGAAGGGGTTATGGCACCGTGAGGCCCGGGATGAGCCAAGGGATGAAGCCGCGCTGGAATTTGAGCGCCAGAGCGCGGTGATCCGCGCCATGGCCGACGCGGGGCCGTGTATTATCCTGGGCCGTTGTGCCGACCAGATCTTTGAGAATCATCCAAGGGCTTTGCATGTCTTCCTCTATGCCCGGGAGGAGGAGAGGATCCGGAATATCATGCAGATGCTGCATACCGGGGAAGAGGAAGCAAGAGCCATGCTCCAGAATGAGGACCGGGCGCGTGACGCATACAGAAAGCGTTTTTCGGCACATCCTGCAGATGAAGTATCCGGCAGGCACATCCTGATGGATTCCGGGAAGCTTGGCGCCGATCTTTGCGCGGAACTTCTGGTCAGGACAGCTAAGGATCTGTTCATAAATAACGTATGATCTTGCTTGTCTTTTTCTCCGATTCCACAGGTTAAGGATCTGGTGCAAAATAACTTGTACATCTTGCTTGTCTTTTTATCCGATAGCACAGCTCAAAAAACAATCACATAGCAAGGTTCGGTTATATAGTAAGACGCTTTTTGGGAGGAAATAATATGAGATGTCCGTTTTGCGGAAACGAAGATACGAGGGTCACGGACTCAAGGCCGGTGGAGGAGACCAACTCCATCCGCCGCAGGAGGCAGTGTGATCAATGCGGGAAGCGGTTTACAACGTATGAGAAGATCGAGGCGATCCCCCTCGTCGTGATTAAAAAGGACAGTACCCGGCAGCAGTATGACAGGAACAAGATCGAGTCCGGCGTCATGCGTGCCTGCTATAAAAGGCCGGTTCCCATCGCCGAGATTGAATCCATGATCGACCGGGTTGAAGCGGATATCTACGGCCGGAGGACTTCTGAAGTCAGTAGTGCCGAGATCGGTGAGATGATCATGGCGCAGCTCAAGGACCTGGATCCGGTTGCTTATGTCAGATTTGCATCGGTTTACAGAGAATTCAAGGATGTAGGGACTTTCATGGACGAATTGAAGTCCCTGATTGACAGGTGAGGGTAGAACTGTGCGAAGACGCCTGGAACAGCTTCTGAATGAGACATTTGAATATGATCCCCCAAGGCTGACGATCGAGCCGGCAGCGTTGGAAGAGGAAACCGAGGCCGGCGGGACGGTTCAGGGCAGCCTGACCCTCATCCATCCGGAGGGAAAGCGGTGCAGGGGATTTGTGTACTCCTCCAATGCCAGGGTTGTGGCAGAGACCGCTGAATTCTACAGCCCGAAGTCTCAGATCCGGTATCACGCGGACCTGGCAGGGCTTGCCCCCGGGCAGAAAGTGGAAGGAAGGTTCACTGTCTGCAGTGAATTGGGAGAGGAGAGCATCCCATACTGCTTCAGGATCCGCAAGGAGGAAGTACCGTCCCCCATGCCTGATCTTGACGCCCTGGCAGAACTTGCGCGCACGGACCTGGGCGCCGCGGCACAGCTGTATGCTTCTGAACCATTCGGGAAATCACTGGAAGGCCATAGCTTTGAGACACTGACGCTGTGGAAAGCGCTGCCTGCGGGAGAAAACGCGAAACACGCGCTGGAGCAGTTCCTGATTGCATCCCAGAAAAAAGAGATGATCGAGCTTTCCCTTTCCCGGGAGAACCAAAGGATCGTGAATCCGGAGGGAACGGTGCTGGAGGAGATCACACTGTCCAAAAGTACCTGGGGATACATGGAGATTGAGATTACTTCGGATACCAGGTTTTTGCGTGTCGAGAAGAAGCATGTTACAACGGAGGAATTCATCGGCGCAACCTGGCCGCTCCGGTATGTGGTAGATTCCAATTTCCTGCACGCAGGGCGCAACTTAGGACGGATTACGGTACATACCTGCTACCAGACCCTCGCGTTTGAGCTGTGTGTTGAAGTCAAAGGGCAGGAAGACCTCAGGGCACACCGGGTCAGGAATGTCATGACCAGGAAGGCCGTCAGACTGTATCTGGATTACCGCCTGGGCAGGATTGACCTGCACCAATGGACAGAGCGCACCCAGAGCGTGATTGAGAGCTATAAACGTTCCGGCGGGAAGAACCTTCTTGCGGATCTTCTGGGCGTGTTTGTGCTGCAGGCGGACGGGAAGCGGGCCTCCGCAGAGCGGGAGCTGCACCGGATTGAGAGAAATGCGCGGATCCTGGAGGATGCAAATGCGCAGGCGGCGTGGCTCTATCTGTCAACCTTTTTTTCCAAGGATGAGGAATACAGGATGCAGGTGCGGGAACGGATGCGGGAGCTTTCCCTGAAGCACCGTTCCTCCTGGCTGATCCGCTGGCTGTCCCTGTACCTGCTGGAGGATGAATTCGGTCAGGACGCAGGAAAGCTGGATATGATCCTGGGGTATGTCGAACAGTTCCACGCAACCCCGTTCCTTTTGCTGGAGGGCGTTCAGATTGTCAGGAACAATCCTTTCCTGCTTCATGAATGGACGCCGGGGGCACGGATCGTGATCAATTGGGCAGTGAAGGAAAAGGTTCTGGATGAACGCATGATCCTTCACAGCATGAACCTGATCCGCCGCCGCGGCGGGTTTGACCCGGTTACCTTCCGGATGCTGGGCACCCTGTATGAAGATACCCATATGGATGATGTGCTTGCGGTTCGCGCGCAGATGGCAATCGACGGCGAAAAAAAGGAGGAAAAGTATTTTCCGCTGTATCAGGCAGCTGTGGCGCGGGATCTGAAGATCACAGGCCTGTATGAGTATTATATGCAGACCATGAGTGAGGTGCGGATCGAGCAGATGCCACAGGTCATCCGCCGGTATTTTGCCATGAATGAAACCATGGACTGGCAGAAGAAGGCGCGCATTTACCGGAACCTCTCAGATTCGGAGGAGAGTATCCCACAGATCTTTTCCGCGATGCGCCCCGGGATGGAAAAGTTTATCACGGATCAGATCCAGATGGGGCGGATCAACGACGACCTGTCGGCATTGATCAGCAGGTACCTGGCACACCGGATGGTCAACGTGCAGCTGGCCAGGAAGCTGATCCGTCTGCTGTTTACCTTTGAGGTGGATTGCCTGAGCCCGGACATGAAGCGGGTGGTTGTGTGCGATGTGCGGAGGAACCGGGAATATGTGACGCCGATTGAGAATCACGCGGCGAAGGTAAGGATCTACTCAGAGCAGTCCAGGATCGTGCTGGAGGATGCAAAGGGCAGGCGGTATGCGTCTACGGATCTGTATATGGCCCGCCATCTGCTCAACGAAACCTCCATCATGAATCTTTGCACCCAGGTTGTGCCGGATGATCCGCATCTTGTCATGTTCTTTACGTTGAATCCGCAGATGGAGCAGCCGATAACGCACAAGACTTTGAAATATTACATAGAAGGCGCCCGGATGGCTGCATTTTCCGACAGCTACCGCGCCCGGATCCAGGCATGGCTGCTGGATTATTACGCACAGAACCCGCAGGAGGAAACGCTGCCCGGATTCCTGCGGGAGATCGATATGGATACTTATGTCCGGATTGACCGCATAAAGCTGCTGTCTTTGCTGACCCAGGACGGCAGGTATGAGAAAGCCTGGACGATCCTGGAGCAGTACGGGACCCAGGACGTAGACCTGAACCGGCTGATGCGGATCCTGTCGCAGGTGGTCATCGCCCGGGAATATGAGGAGGACAGGAAACTGCTCGGGTTCTGCGCGCAGCTTTTCTCGGCGGGCAAGGTGGAAGAGCACATCCTCATCTACCTGCTGATGTATTATGAAGGACCTGTGGAGAGCATGAAAAACCTCTGGCGGGTCGGACGGGAATATGGGCTCGATACGATTAACCTGGAAAAGAAGATCCTGAGCCTGATTCTCTTTACGCGCCAGGGAAGCGAGAACAGTGAACAGGTTTACCGCTCCTACCGCAGGTCGTTGGGGAGCCGCAGGATCTGCCAGGCTTATGTCATCTGGCGCTGCTATGAATTCCTGGTCAAGGACAGGCCGGTTTCCGAGGCGGTGTTCGACGACTGCCTGATCGATTATCAGAAAGGCGGAAAGCTTCCGGATGTCTGTGCGCTGGCGCTTTTGCAGTACCTGAGCCGTCTGCCGGAGCATACACAGGAGCAGAGGGAAGCGGCAGTCACGCTTTTGAAGAAGTATTCCGAGCAGGGAATCCGGTTTGCGTTCTTTACGCGTTTCCCCTACGAGATGCGGCAGGGGCTTGGCTGTGACGACCGGGTATTCTGTGAGGCAGTCGCGAGCCCGAAGAGCACGGTCAGGCTGTTTTATCGGACCCGTTATGAAAATGAACCCTTCATGGAGATTACGATGAAGGATGTGTTCGAAGGGATCCGCGTCCGGGAATTTGTCCTGTTCGAAGGGGAGCAGCTGGAGTGCTATACAGAGGAGACCAGGGAAAATGGTGAGACGACGGTCAGCGCCCATCGTTTCCTCAGACCGGCCCCGGTTCCGGAGGAGATCCTCCTAAGCCGCTATGGAAGGCTGACGGCGATGGCAAGGGACCTGGAGCATGGAGATGAGAAGGTGTTCCAGGAAAAGCTGAAGGAATACCGGCAGCTGGACAGTCTGACCAAAGAGATTTTCACGCTGATGGAATAAGGAGCTGTTCTTTGAACAGATCCTAAGGATCTTAAATAGATTGCAGACAGGCAGGATAAACCATGGAAG
>CAMORF010000038.1 GCA_946623485.1 uncultured Clostridia bacterium | reverse complement strand
CGCAAAGCGTTCTTCGCTGAGGGCGGTCAGAGGCGCGAAGCGCCTTGCCCGCCCCCTGCAGACTGTCAGAATCCGTCCGACAGGCAAGCTTGTCGGCCAGGATTTTGGCAGTCTGCAGGGGGTGCTGAATAGTTACATATTATGAAACAAAAAAGCCGGGAGGGCACAACATGGAAACGAGACCATATGTATCTTGGGAATTGATCGGAAACTTTATGACCGATGCTTTTCAGGCAGTCGGAGTACCCCGGGAGGATGCAGCGCTTTGCGCGGATGTTTTGATGGAGAGCGACAGGCGTGGAATTGAAAGCCATGGCTGCAACCGCTTCAAACCGATCTACATTGACCGGATCGAGGCAGGCATCCAGAAGCCGGTGACGGAATTTGAGGTGCTGAAGGATACAGCGACAACACTGGTGGCAGATGCCCATGACGGGATGGGCATGGTCGCGTCAAAGAAGGCAATGGACGCGATCCTGGAGAAAGCCAGGAAGTATGGCATGGGCATGGCTGCGGTCCGCAATTCCACGCATTACGGGATTGCGGGATATTGGGCGATGATGGCGTCAAAGCAGGGAATGATCGGGATCACCGGAACCAATGCCCGGCCTTCTATCGCGCCGACGTTCGGCGTAGAGAACATGATGGGAACCAACCCCCTCACATTTGCCCTGCCCACGGATGAGGAGTTCCCGTTCGTGCTGGATTGTGCGACATCCATTACCCAGAGAGGAAAGATCGAGTATTTTGCCCGCACAGGGAAGGATACGCCGAAGGGAATGGTGATCGGACGCAGTGGTGAAGCGTTGACAGACAGTGAGATGATTCTGAAAGCACTGACTTCCGGCGAGGCCGCGCTTGCGCCCCTGGGAGGAATCGGAGAGGAACTGGCCGGATATAAGGGATACGGATATGCGGCCGTGGTAGAGATCCTGTCAGCGGCACTCCAGGCAGGCAGCTTTATGAAGATGCTGACCGGGATGGATGAGAACGGACAGAGGCAGCCATACCATCTGGGACATTTCTTTATGGTAATCAATCCCGAATTCTTCCTTGGAGAAGAAAGCTTCCGGCACACCTGCGGTGAGATCCTCCGGCAGCTGAGGGCATCCCAGAAGGCTCCGGGACAGGAGCGGATCTATACGGCAGGCGAGAAGGAGTGGCTTGTCTGGCTGGAGAGGAAGGAGAAGGGCGTTCCGGTGGGAGACGCGGTGCAGAAAGAGTTTATCGCGGTGCGCGATAAATATCATCTGCCTTATACATTCCCCTTCGAAGCATAAAAAATGCAAGGAATGATTCCGCACCTCATCCGAAGAATGCTTTGCGTCCTGCGCTGAGGTGCGGGATTGTGATCGAAAAAAACGGAAAATACAGAAAATTCAGAAAATGATAAAAACGTGAACTGAGCCTTGACAACGTACAGGTTATGTCGTAAGATACTTTCGTTGTCAAGAATGTGTGTGCGTAGCTCAGCTGGATAGAGCGTCTGGCTACGGACCAGAAGGTCGCGAGTTCGAATCTTGTCGCGCACGCGGGAAAAACCCTTTTCCGGTTTCGCCGGAGAAGGGTTTTTCTTTTTGCTATCATGATTTTGCTATCATGATTTTGTCGTTTGAATGCATCATCGGATGGCGAAAAGGCCGGAAGCCCTTCATTTGAGGCAAGCCTTTCAGATGAGGCGAGCATGCATTTGATTGGAAGAGGAGTTTTTATGCGTTTGGTGAATTATAAGATGACGATTCAGTATGAGGGGACAAGGTACCGGGGGTGGCAGAAGCAGCCCGGCGTTGAGAATACGATCCAGGGAAAGCTGGAGACCTTGCTGTCCAGGCTGATGGAGGAGCCAATTGAAGTTTACGGGGCCGGAAGGACGGACGCCGGCGTGCATGCCCTGGGGCAGGTTGCCAGCTTCCGGGTGCCGGAGGAGAAGCTGCGGCTTTTGCAGCATGGCGGGGCTGATGCAGGGCAGGGGGACATCCTGCCGTCCAGACTGAGAGAAGCAGAGGATGCCGCATTGTTTGCCGCGCTGAATCATTATCTGCCGGAGGATATTGCGGTGGTCCGCCTTGTGCGCGCCTCTGACCGTTTTCATGCAAGATACCTGACGGCTTCCAAATGGTACCAATACAGGATCCGGACAAGCCCGGTGAGTGATGTGCGGAACCGCAGATTCTTATGGCAGTATGGCGGGCCGCTGGATACCGTGAAGATGGCAGAAGGCGCGAAGCTTTTGACCGGCTGCCATGACTTTGCTTCTTTCTGCGGCCTGAAGATGAAGAAAAGCACGGTACGCACGGTAAGCCGGATCGAGATCACGCAGCCTGACGAGGACACAGTTGTCCTGGATTACTATGGCGATGGATTCCTGAATCATATGGTACGGCTGATGACCGGTGAACTGGTGGAGGTTGGTGCCGGAAGGATGGAGCCGGACGAGATCGGAAGGATTCTGTCCGAATGCCGCAAAGGAGCGGCTGACAGGACAGCCCCGGCTTCCGGGCTGACGCTGATGGAAGTCAATTATTGAACTTGCAACTTATTGCAGGGAACGTGTACGGAATGCCCGGCTTTGTGGTATAACATAGATGATGCAGGAGTCATTTTGCACCATCAGTATCGATGAGTTGGTGCTGGCTGACAGGGTTCTGCCTGCCCGGCTTGGGGCAGGCTTGCGCAATGAGGAGAAGCGTATGGCACAGCAAACAGTGAATTATAAATGTCCGTCATGCGGCGGGCCTTTGCATTTTGATTCGGCAAGCGGAAAGCTGAAGTGTGATTATTGCCTGTCCAAATATTCCCCCGATGAGATTGCCCGGATGTACGGGGATAAACCAGAGCCTGGCGCGGAGAAGCAGAAGGTCGTGTTTGACCAGACGCAGCAGGCAGATGTCCTCTCAAGGAAAGAGGATGAGATTCAGGTCGGAGGAAAATGGGATTCTTCCACCATCCCTGCGGACTGGGGGGAGGACTCCGCAAACATGATCGCCTATACCTGCCCGAGTTGCGGAGGCGCGGTGCTGGCGGAGGCCTCCACGGCCGCGACTTCCTGCCCGTATTGCGGGAACCCGACGATTATCCCGGAGCAGCTGAGCGGTGACAGGCGCCCTCAGTATATCATTCCGTTCAAGCTGGACCAGCAGGCAGCGATGGAAGCCTATAAAAAACATTGCAAAGGTAAGATCCTGCTGCCGAAGACATTTTCCGCCCAGAGCACGGTGGAGAAGCTGCGTGGGATCTATGTTCCTTTCTGGCTGTTTGACAGCCATGTGAGCGGCGATTATTCGTTCCTCGGGGAGATCAAGACCTCCAACCGGGAAGGGGATTACATTGTGACCCGGACAAGGCAGTTTTCGATCCGCCGTTCGCTGGAGCTTGGATTTGACCGGATTCCGACAGACGCTTCCCGCAACATGCCGGACGATATGATGGACAGCCTGGAACCCTTTGATTATTCCCAGATGCAGCCCTTCTCTACCTCCTATCTTCCGGGATACCTGGCGGACCGGAGCGATGTATCCATCGAGGAGAGCTCGGAGCGGGCGAAAAACCGGGCAGTCGCCAGCGCGCAGAACATTGCATTTACGGACGCGCGCAAAGGCCCCTACACCAGTGTGCTGCCATTCGGGAGCAATGTTTCATTCTCGAAGGGGGAGGTCCATTATGCCCTCCTGCCGGTCTATATCCTGAAGGTGGCCTGGAACGGCAAGAATTACCTGTATGCGATGAACGGGGAAACAGGAAAGTTTGTCGGTGACCTTCCGGTAGACAGAACCCGGTTCTTTGCGTTGTTCGGAGGAACCGCGGGCGTCCTGTTTTTCGTCTTTTATCTGATCATCCAGATGGTCCTGGGCTGGCTGTAAGGAGGGAACGGTTATGAAGCGGATAAGAAGAATATGGTCAGTACTGTTTGGATCTGCAATCATGCTGCTTTGCCTGTCCGGAATCGCACTCGCCGCAGAGCAGGGCGCGGCAGGTAGGTATGACGCGACAGCTTGCAGGCGGGGGGATGACACCTATACCTGTGACGGGGAATATCTTCTGCTGAATGAAGATGGAAGCGGCGAGATCCGGTTCAATGATGCTGTTTATTCGATGGAGTGGAAACTCGATGGAACCAGCCTGTCTTTTACGGACGTGGATGGCGAGTCAGGGTCAGGGACACTGGAGAATGGCAGGATTGAAGCAGAGTATCTGGATTATGAGTATGTCTATGAGAAGACCGGCGATTCGGTAAAGGAGGAAGCCGCAGGCCAGGACACACAGACCCAGGGAGCTGACGCGGCAGAAAGCAGCGGTCCGGATACGGATGCCGAGGTGAATTCCGGTGTCGCGCAGGCACAGGATCCAGTCGCCCTGTCCGCCATCAAAACAGGATCAGGGCCGGTGGTCTATGACGTGGAATCCAGGGAAGACTCCGGCAGCTCTTCCGGTCTTTATGAAGATGCATCCGTGTGGAAGCTGGATTATATCGCAATGAATGACGACGGCTCCGGTGTATTTATGTTTAACCAGGCAGCGTTCACGATCCGCTGGAAGCTGGAAGGGAAGAATTATACCTTTACGGATCATCAGGGAAATGAGTTTACCGGGACGGTTGACGGGAATCGCATTACGGGGGTCTATGGCCGGTACCGGTATACATTTGTGCAGTCGGATCTGGAGCTTCCGGTATACGGGATTGCTCCGGAGCGCTGGGCGAAGGGGCTTGCGCCGATAACGGACCAGGCAGGGGTATTGCCGGACTCGCTGGAAGCGGAGTATGCGGAAAAGGCGCAGCAGCTGGCGGATCAATATGATGTCGGTGTCTACGTGGTGCTGCTGGACAGCCGGGACCAATACACCTGGACGAAGAACATAGAAGCGCTGGGGGAAGAGATCAGGGCAGGTTACCAGCTGGGGATCGGCCCGACGGAGAAAAAGGAGAAGCATGAGGGGGAGAACGTGAATCCGGACTGGAAGGATTCCATCGTCCTGACCGTTGCCTTCGATTGCCGCAAATATGATATCTGTGTCTCCGGGGCGTATGCGGACTGGGCTTTCCCGCAGTATGGCCGCGAAAAGAAAATCCGTGACGCGTTTGTTGATGATTTCCAGGAAAATGAGTGGTCAGGCGGAATCCGGGATTTTCTCAATGGCGTAGAGCAGGTGCTGAAGGTTGCGTCCAAGGGACATGCGATCAGCTTTAAGTACGATACGCCGGGACGTCTGATCGGGATTTTTGTGCCGATCCTTCTGGCGATTCTGTTCGGTTACGGTGTTGCCGCCCTGATGCGCGCGTCGATGAAGGATACGCAGGAGGCGCAGAACGCGTCTGCGTATATCACAGGGAACAGGGTCAACTTTACCCGCCGGGAAGACCGCTATATCCGGACCCTTGTATCACGGACCTACAGCCCCCGGGAGAAGAGCTCAGGCGGCGGAGGCGGCGGCCATTCCTCCAGCGGAAGCTCACATACCAGCGGCTCCTTCTAAATGAATCTGGTGTTTGCAACGAAAACCTGCAGATGATATACTGATGGATGCTTATTGGGATCCTAATCCCTGTTTGAATGATCAGAAACGATTACGCGGAGGATGACTGAACAATGAAGAAAGTAGAAGATTATGTAAGGACAATACCGGATTTTCCGGAGCCGGGGATCATGTTCCGTGATGTGACCAGTGTCCTTGCCGATGCAGACGGATTAGAGCTTGCGATTAATGAGATGCAGAAGCTGGTTGGCGATCCGGATGACGTGGACGTCATCGTAGGACTGGAGTCCCGCGGGTTCATTTTCGGGATGCCTCTGGCGTATAATCTGCACAAGCCCTTTGTGCTGGTGAGAAAGAAGGGCAAGCTGCCCTGCGAGACCATTGAGCAGACCTATGACCTGGAGTATGGCAGCGCGACGATCGAGATGCACAAGGACTCCATCAAGCCGGGGCAGAAGGTTGTTGTGGTGGATGACCTGATTGCGACAGGCGGAACCGTCGCCGCTGCGGTGAAGCTGATTGAAAAGCTGGGCGGAACCGTGGAAAAGTGTGTCTTCCTGATGGAGCTTGCCGGGCTGAACGGCAGGGAAAAACTGGAAGGATATGATGTCGCGTCTGTCATTTCTTATGAAGGGAAATAATTCCCGGTGAACCATGTCCATAGATGGAGAGATGTCCTTTGATGGAAAGAAAACCATGGATGCGGATGGGGACACAGTTCAGACAGGATGGGATCGGTTGATTTGTGACGGATCCTGAGTTCATCACAGGCAGGAATTGTATGGCAGAAGACATGAGGACGGCATGGGATGCCGGGACAAAACAAAAAAGCGTGGCTGAAGTTCCGGGATCTGTCCAGGAGGACCGGAAGCTTTCGGATGCCGAGCGGTTCCTGATCCGCCGGGCTGATGCTTCCGCAAAGACCATGCAGGATTTTACCAGCCCGGAGGAACTGTACGGAGAGCTGGTGGCAGGGATCAGGAAGTACCATCCTTCGGATGACATTTCCATGATCGAAAAGGCATACCGGATCGCTTATGATGCCCACAAGGACCAGAAGAGAAAGTCCGGGGAGCCTTATATCATCCATCCGCTCTGCGTCGCGATTATCCTTGCTGACCTGGAGTTGGATAAGGAAACCATTGTGTCAGGGCTTCTTCATGATGTCGTGGAAGATACGATCATGACAGAGGAGGAGATCAGGGAGCAGTTTGGCCCGGAGGTTGCCCTCCTGGTGGATGGCGTCACGAAGCTGGGCAGGCTGAATTATTCCTCTGATAAGCTGGATACACAGGCTGAGAATCTCCGGAAGATGTTCCTGGCCATGGCCAAGGACATCCGCGTGATCCTGATAAAGCTTGCGGACCGGCTGCATAACATGCGGACGCTGCAGTACATGCGACCGGAAAAGCAGAAGGAAAAAGCGAGGGAGACTCGGGAGATTTACGCGCCCATCGCCCAGCGCCTTGGTATCAGTAAGATTAAGGTAGAGCTGGATGACCTGTCCCTGAAGTACCTGGAGCCGGAGGTTTACTATGACCTTGTGGAAAAGGTTTCCCTGAAAAAGGGAGAGCGGCAGGCTTTTATCGACGATATTGTGCGCAATGTGGAGGTGCATGTCAGCAAAGCCGGGATCCATGCGGAGATTTACGGCCGTGCCAAGCATCTGTTTTCCATCTATAAGAAGATGGTGAATCAAGGGAAGTCCATCGACCAGATCTATGACCTGTTTGCGGTCCGCATTATTGTGGATACCGTCAGGGACTGTTATGGTGCGCTGGGTGTCATCCACGAGATGTATAAACCTGTGCCGGGCCGTTTCAAAGACTACATCGCGATGCCCAAGGAAAATATGTACCAGTCGCTTCACACGACGCTGATCGGGCCGGGCGGGACTCCGTTTGAGATCCAGATCCGGACGTTTGATATGCACCGGGTGGCGGAATATGGTATCGCGGCACACTGGAAGTACAAAGAAGCTTCCGATGGGAAGAAGGTCAGCAGCCAGCAGCAGGAAGAGGAGAAGCTTACGTGGCTGCGCCAGATCCTGGAATGGCAGCAGGAGTCAGACAACAAGGAGTTTTTGTCCCTGCTGAAGAGTGACCTGAACCTCTTCAATGACAGTGTTTACTGTTTTACGCCTTCTGGGGATGTCAAGACGCTTCCGAACGGATCGACGCCGATCGATTTTGCGTACAGTATCCATTCTGCGGTGGGAAACAATATGGTCGGCGCCCGGGTGAACGGGAAGCTGGTTACCATCGATTACCAGATCCAGAACGGTGACCGGATTGAGATCATTACAAGCCAGAATTCCAAGGGGCCGAGCGCGGACTGGCTGAAGATCGTCCGCAGTACGCAGGCAAAGAATAAGATTAACCAGTGGTTCAAGCATGAGCGCAAGGAGGACAACATTGTCCGCGGCAAGGAACTGCTTTCCTCCTTCTGCAAAGCAAAGGGCCTGAATCTTCCGGAGCTTCTGAAACCGGAATATATCGAGTCGGTAACCAGGAAATATGGTTTTAAAGACTGGGAGAGCGTCCTGGCGGCGATCGGTCACGGCGGCCTGAAGGAAGGCCAGATCGTCAACAAGCTGCAGGAATGCCGTGACAAGGATCATGCCCGTTCCATCACGGATGAGGATATCCTGAACCATGCAGGGAGAGGAGAACGCCAGAAGGTTACCCGTTCCCGCACCGGAATCATCGTGCGGGGGATGGAGGATGTTTCCGTTCGCCTGTCCAAGTGCTGCAGCCCTGTGCCGGGGGATGAGATTGTCGGATTTATTACCCGCGGAAGAGGCGTCACGGTCCACAGGAAGGATTGCGTGAACGTGACAGGGCTTCCGGAGGAGGAGCGTGCACGGCTGATCGACGTAGAATGGTCCCGCAGCGCCCTGAAGGACGGCGGAGAAGGCGGGAAGCTGTACTACGCCGAGATCCGGATTTTTGCGCATAACCGTACCGGCCTTCTGGTGGATATCACCAAGATCTTCACGGAGCGCCACATCGATGTGCGCAGCGTCTCCTCCCGGATGAGCAAGAGCGGGACGGTAACGATCTCCTATGAATTCCAGGTTCCCGGGAGAGATGCGCTGGGTGACCTGGTGGGGAAGATCCGGCAGGTGGAAAGCGTGATTGATATCAGAAGGACAGCGGGGTAGATCGATATGGCAAAACTCAGAATCTTGTGCCTGGAACTGGGGGATATTGAGACCAATACCTACCTGGTCTGGAATGAGGAAACAAGAGAATGCATCCTGATCGACCCATCGGACGGGGCAGAGGAGATTGTGTCTGCCATTGACAAAGAGAAGCTTACCCCGAAGGCAATCTGGCTTACACATGGGCATGTGGATCATTTTGGGTCAGTCAATGAATTGAAGAGAAAGTACGGCCTCCTGACTTACATGATGAAGGAGGAAGAGGAGGTCGCCATCTCGATCCGTTACAATCTATCCACGACATTCGGGGATCCCCGGGTGGTAGAAGGAGACATGTTCTTTGTGGACGGGCAGATGATGCCTGTTCTTGGGACAAGCATGAAGGCGATGCTGACGCCGGGGCATACGCCTGGCGGCGGGTGTTATTATTTCCCGGAGGAAAAGATGGTCTTTACAGGAGATACCCTTTTCCGCGGATCAATCGGCAGAAGCGACTTTCCGGGCGGGGACATGGAGACGCTGATCCGTTCCATCCGGGACAAGCTGATGTGCCTTGACGATGACACCATGGTCCTGCCCGGGCATGGGCCTTCAACGACGATAGGCCATGAGAGAGCGTATAATTACTTTCTGAATGAAGCGGTTGATCTGGAAACCATATAGAATATAGAAGGGCAGCGGTGGCTGCCCTGTTTTCGTGCAGGAGACGGAGAGGGATCGGAATGACGAGGGTCTCACAGATTGCAATTATCCTGAATGACAGGAGCTATGAATACGATATCTACACGCTTGTGATCGCTTTTTTCCAGGGGATCCGGACCCAGGTCTTTGATCCGGGAGAGGAGCACAAGGCGGATGCGGACCTCATCGTAGAAGCGCAGGTCAGGCAGGACAAGATCCTGCTTCGGCTTTGCCAGCCCCGGCCGGATTCTTCCGAAAGGAAAAGGGAGCTTATCCTTCCTCCTGACGCAGGCAGAAGCATCGTCAAGAACCTGATCAAACGCAATCTCTATGAGATGCTCCGGGATCTGTCAGGGAAGGAGCTTCCCTGGGGCAACCTGACGGGGATCCGTCCGGTAAAGCTTGCGATGCAGCTTCTTGCAGACGGCTCCGCCGGCGGGCGGGATCAGGTGCAGAACCGGATGCAGGCACAGGACCGGATGCAGGCGCAGATACAGGTACAGAGACAGGACCAGATGCAGGCGCGGGAACAGATGCAGGCGAAGTACTATGTCAGCCCGAAGAAAGCAGACCTGGCAGTGCG
The DNA here is from genome assembly GCA_946623485.1 of uncultured Clostridia bacterium. GTDB lineage: Bacteria > Bacillota > Clostridia > Lachnospirales > Lachnospiraceae > Porcincola. The sequence goes on along the minus strand of CAMORF010000038.1, from coordinate 1,005 downwards.
CATTGCTGAGCGTGAGCGCAGGATCCTTCGCGGGATTGATACCCGGAACGGGTACAGCCTTTATATCGGGATTCCATTCTGCCCGAGCATCTGTCTGTACTGCTCCTTTTCCTCCAGTCCCCTCGGGCTCTGGGAGAAGCGGGTGGATGACTATCTGGACGCGCTTTTGCTGGAAATGCGCGCGTGCAGGGATTTCTTTTCCCCGAGGACGCTGCACACGGTCTATGTGGGAGGCGGAACGCCCACAACCCTGACCCCGCGGCAGATGGACCGTCTTCTGTGTGCGGTTGAGGAGATTTTTGACCTGTCGCATGCAATGGAATTCACGGTGGAAGCAGGACGGCCGGACAGCATTACGAAGGAAAAGCTGGAGGTGCTGCGGGCGCATCCGGTCACCCGGATCAGCGTCAACCCGCAGACCATGAACCAGAAAACCCTGGACCTGATCGGCCGGAGACATACGGTGGAGGACACGGTCCGCGCATTTGAGACAGCACGTTCCCTTGGCTTTGACAATATCAACATGGACCTGATTGTCGGGCTTCCGGGAGAAGGAATAGAGGAAGTTTCACATACCATGGAGATGGTAGAAAAGCTCCGTCCGGACGATATCACGGTACATGCTCTCGCGCTCAAACGTGCCGCGCGCCTGGCACTCCATATGGACGAGTATGAAAAGATCTCCTTCCAGGCGTCTGACCAGATTATGGAGCGGTGCGAAGCGGGCTGCAGTGCGCTGGGCATGTCCCCCTATTATCTGTACCGGCAGAAGAACATGGCGGGCAATTTTGAGAATGTGGGATATGCGACAAGCGGCAAAGCAGGGCTTTATAATATCTTGATTATGGAAGAGGTAGAGTGTATACTTGCCCTTGGCGCGTCCGGATCCACAAAGGTAGTCTATGGAGACGGGCGGATTGAACGGATTGAAAATGTAAAAGAAACCCGGAATTACCTGGAACGGATCGCCGAGATGACCGGCAGGAACCTCTCATATTGGAAGAC
>CAMORF010000037.1 GCA_946623485.1 uncultured Clostridia bacterium | reverse complement strand
CTATGAACAAGAACATGAACCAGACAACCCTTCACCCTTACAGCAGAAGCGTGTCGATTATCGGCGTGGGCTGCACTCCCTTCATGTACACCGTTGACAATCCTGAGACCAATGGCCTGACGGAGGGTGAGCTGTTTGGGTACGCTGCCCTGAAGGCGATGGAAGACGCCGGCGTGACGCCGAAGGATGTGGATTATTATTTCCACGGAGAAGCCAGCCCGCTGAACGGATCCAACTATCTGACACCGAATATCCAGATCGGAAACTGGTTCGGTATGAAGGGCAAGGGGTCGATCCACCACTCGGAAGCCTGCTGTACCGGTTATCTTGCCATCGAGCAGGCAGTCAATGCCGTTGCTTCCGGGAAGTACAACTGCGTACTGACCGGCGCAGTGGAATTCGGCGACAGCGTTCCGGCTCCTTTCGGACCGAATGATACCGTCGAGACGCCGAAGCATCCTTATAAGAGAGAGAAGATGCCGATGGAGCGTTTCCTTGCCACTACCATGTGGCTGTATGACCGGAACTACGCAAGAAGCCTTATCGCTCCGATGAACCTGATCTATGACGATGTGGCAGAGGATTATGTCCGCACCCGCGGCATCAGTTCCCAGGAGATGGATGATACCCTGAACTGGATGGCGATCAACAACCGCAGGAATGCCGCGAAGAATCCCCTTGCGCTGGAGCGGAAAGAGTTTGCCGAGATCGCGAAGGAAAAGGGATTCGACAACGTGATGGATTACATGCGTTCCCCGTACAACCCGAAGATGGGTGATCTTCTTCGCATGGAAGGGATGGAGCGCAAGTGTGACGGCGCTGCTGCCTGCATCGTCTGCGCGACAGACATGATCCCGCAGATCGCGAAGAACCTGAAGCACAAGCCCATCGAGGTCCTTGGCATCGGTTCCGCAGCCTGCGAATCAACCAATCCTCATTTTGAGATCCGGGCAACGGAAGAGGCTGTCCGTCAGGTTTATGAGCTGACCAAGGTGAAGCCGGAGGAGATCGATCTGTTCTTTGCGAATGACTTCATCATCACCTCCCACCTGTACGCGGCTGAGATCGCCGGATACCTTCCCTATGGAGAGGGCTGGAAATATATCTGTGAAGGACGCACCGCTTATGACGGGGACAAGCCGATCAATACCAACGGCGGACGTACTTCCTTCGGACATGCCCATGCGGCATCCGGACTTGCCGATATGTATGAGGCCTGCATGCAGATGCGCGGCGAATGCGGCGAGCGTCAGGTAAAGAAGCTTCCGAAGACAACGATGCTGCGCGGCTATGGCGGATCGCAGAACGTTGCCACCATCATCATCAGAACCGTAGACTAAGGGAGGAAACTGGAATGAGTATCAAACTGGAAAAGGTCGTTGAGAAGTTTTATCAGGGTCTTGAGGAAGGTAAGATCCTGGGACGCAAATGCTGCTCCTGCGGCGCAGTGGAGTTTCCGCCTGTCTATGCCTGCAATGAGTGCGGATGCTGGGATATGGAATGGGTTGAGATCGATGGAGAGGCCGAGATGCATTCGATTGTCCTTCCGGCCGCGCTGTCATCCAAGCCGGAGTACAAGGCGCTTGGAAAATATGCTTACGGTGAGATCGTCCTGAAGGAGGGATCCCGTTTTAATGGTGTTGTACGCGGCATCACAAAGAAGAATCGTGCCGAACTGGCTGCGAAGCTTCCGATTAAGGTTAAGGCAGCAATCTTCCAGCGGGATGGATATAAGACAGTGGTATTTGACCTCGCAGAAGAATAATTGCTTGTAACGATTACACATTAACGATTTCACATTTTACCATATGAACAGGAGGACAAAAATGGATCGCAAAGAACTCGAAGCAAAGGTAATCGAACTCGTCGCTATGGCTTATGGTAAGGATGCTGCGGATCTGACCGTAGATTCCACATTCAAGGAGGATCTGGCAGGCGCTTCCATCCAGATGGTTGGCCTTGTTTCCGAGCTTGAGAATGAATTGGACGCGGTGGTTTCCCTTCAGGAGGCATCCGCCTGCGTAACCATCGGTGATCTGGTCGATAAGGTTGAGGAAGAGATGTAATTATCTCCCCGGACAGCTCGGCAGAGCTTTGCAGAATCAAGCGCATATCATAGCATGCTTCAGGGCCGGTGGCCCTGAAGCGTGGGCAGGCTTGCTTGCCAGTGGCAAAACAGTAAGGGGCAAGCCTGCTTGCCGGAAGCGAAAAAGTAAGGGGCAAAAGGTACTTTTGCCCCTTACATCATAATGATGGAATCATGATAGAAAGCAGAGAATAAAATGCCAATTGGAATAACAACAGATGTTTGTGCAACCTTTGTCGGCGCTCTGGTCGGGCTGGCTCTCGGAAAGAAGCTTCCCATGTATATCAAGAATGCGCTGAATAATATTCTGGGCATGGCTGCGATCGCGATGGGTATCGTTCTGATCATGCGACAGCATACTCTATCGGCAGTGGTACTGGCGGTGATCCTTGGCTGTATTGTCGGAGAACTGCTGCACCTGGAGGGATTGATCAATAAGGGTGTGACACGTGTCGTTGGATCCATGATGAAAGGGACGAACGCAGACGAAGCGTTTCTGATCCAGGTAAGCGCCGTGGTGATCCTGTTCTGCTTTGGAGGTACAGGATGGTATGGCGCGCTGAACGAAGGCCTGACCGGAGATGGAAGCATCCTGATCACAAAGTCGATCCTGGACTGCGTGACAGCGATCATCTTCGGATCTCTCCTGGGCAAGATCGTCCCGCTGCTGTGCCTTCCCCAGGCGATTGTTTACACCAGCCTGTTCCTGGTATCCGGATTTGTACAGCAGTTCATTACCCCTGAGATGATTGCGGATTTCTCCGCTGCCGGCGGCATCATAACCCTGTGCGCCGGACTGCGGCTGACAGGAATCAAACGTGATATCAAAGTATTGAACCTGCTGCCCGCGTTGATCCTGGTATTCTTTGTCTCAGCAGGGTGGACTGCCTTGATCGGATAAAGACCAGGAAAGGCACCTATGTTTTGCCCCGATATAGCCACATGGGAACAGCATTCCCGTGTGGTTTTTTTGCGCGGTCAGACGAGTGTCCCGTCTCAATGGATTTTGATAATTTAAACATCAGGTTGGATTCAGATGCATGGCGGACGAAGGAGCCCCTGGCTGGCCTGGCGGATTCTCCGTACCATGTGTAAGTATAGTATTGCGCCCACTGGCAAGCTTGCCGTGCGGGCATACTTTTTGCACTGGAGCCATATATATGATTTTCAAATAAATACCACAAAATTATCAAATAAGTTAAATTGAAATCGTCAGCACTCCTGCGTTAAAATGAGATGAATAAACAAATCGATAAAGATGAAACGGGGTTTGGAGATGAGTTCGGAGAAGATTGTTTTCTGCAAAGGAGGCGGCTGCACAGCCAAACTTGGAGCGCAGGCACTGAACCGTGTGCTGAGCCTTTTGCCGAAGGGGGATCCTGATCCGGATCTGCTTGTGGGGTATTCCAGCAAGGATGACGCGGCGGTCTACAGGCTGACAGACGAGATTGCCTTCGTACAGACGTTGGATTTCTTTCCTCCCATGGTACAGGATCCCTACCTTTTTGGGCAGATTGCCGCCGCCAACGCATTGAGTGACATCTATGCGATGGGAGGCACGGTGAAGACGGCCCTGAATATCGTCTGTTTTCCTGAAAAGTGGGACCTGAATATTCTGGGAGAGATTCTGAGGGGCGGAAGTGAGAAAGTACTGGAGGCGGGAGGCAGCCTTGCCGGCGGCCATTCCATTGCTGATTCGGATGTAAAGTACGGTCTCAGTGTGACGGGGGTAGTGCATCCGGACCACATCTGGGCGAATAACACCGGCAGGCCCGGTGACCGGCTGATTCTTACAAAAGCCTTGGGAGTCGGGATCCTGTGTACGGCAGACCGTGTCGGGGAGGCGCCGGCTGACGGGATGGCGGCGGCCATCCGTTCCATGACAACCTTGAATAAAACTGCAGCGGAATGCTGCCATGCCTATGAGATCCATGCCTGCACAGATGTGACAGGCTTCAGCTTCCTGGGGCATCTTCATGAGATGATGGACGGGAGACTTTCCTGCAGAATCTTCGCGGATCAGATTCCTGTGCTTCCCGGCGCGATGGCGTGCGCGGATGAATTCCTGCTCACTGCGGCAGCGCAGCGCAATCGGAATCATGTCGGGAACTATGTGAGGTTTGACGACATCCCATTTGCGATGGAGGAGGTTCTGTTTGATCCGCAGACCTCCGGCGGCCTGCTTGTGGCAGCCGCGCCGGGTGATGCAGATTCTCTGCTGAAGGATCTTCGGGGCAGGGGGCTTCCTGCCGCAATGGTTGGAGAGATCCTTGCCAGGGAGGATCAGGAGATCCAGGTTTTGTATCATTGACGTGCTGAATCACTGAGGTGCTGAATCATTCAGGTGCTGCATCATTCAGATTGTGCACCATTCGGATCCTGAATCATTCGGATCCTGAATCATTGAGATCTTGATTTTTCAGCTTCTGAATCATTCAGGATGTGCGGGTCATGGATCTGAGACAGATAGAAGGGAGAATAAAATGATGGTTACAAGGGTAGATGCAATCGGGGATGCGTGCCCGATTCCGGTTGTGAAAACGAAGAATGCAATCAAGGAGTTGCATGGCGCCGGGACAGTGGAGACTCTGGTGGACAATGAGATTGCAGTCCAGAATCTTACCAAGATGGCGAATCAGAAAGGGTATGCCGTAAAATCACAGAAGCTTTCCGATGACCGGTTTCAGGTGACGATGGAGATCAGCGAGAAAGCAGGCCTCTCGGAAGCATCTCAGGCGGAACCTGGCAATGCTTTGGGGCAGGAACCTCAGGAGTGCCTGGTTGCGCCCGGCGCGCGTAAGAAGAATATTGTAGTTGCTGTCACCGCCCCGGTGATGGGAACAGGCAATGATGAGCTTGGCGCAGTTCTGATCAAGGGATTCCTGTATGCGTTGACACAGCAGGATGAGCTTCCGTCCACGATCCTGTTCTATAACGGCGGCGCCACCCTGACCTGTGAGGGATCTGCTTCCATAGAAGACTTGAAAAGCCTTGAAGCGCTTGGGGTTGAGATCCTGACCTGCGGAACCTGCCTGAACTATTACAAGCTTTCTGACCATCTTCAGGTCGGCGGGGTCACAAACATGTATGAGATTGCGGAAAAGCTGACCAGGGCAGATCTTGTGATCCGTCCATAAACAGATCCGGCATCCGATCCGGAGAAAAGGCAATCCGAATCCGGCACCGGGAAAAGGCAATCCGAATCCGGCACCGGGAAAAGGCAGCCCGAATCCGGCATCGGGAAAAGGCAATCCAAATCCGGCATGGAGATGAAGGACATGCGCCAGAGCAAAGAATTCCTTGTAATTACATTTTCAGAGACATCGGATGCCATGGCGGCAGAGAAGCTGTTTCAGGGACTGCAGATTCCTGGCCGGATTATTCCGATTCCAAGGCAGTTGAGCGCCGGCTGCGGGCTTTCCTGGAGGACGGAGATGAACCGGAAGGAGGAAGCCCGGGCGCAGTTGTCAAAAGCAGGGATCCGATGGCAGGAGATGGCTCCGGTTACGCTGTGGGCATGACCGGACAGGATACTTGCAGGTGATCAGGAAAGCGCCGGTTCTGTGAAATGGTCTGCCTGCCCCGCAATCAGGGAAGCAAGTACACAGGCAACGGAGTCTACTACAATATGGAGATAACAAACTACGTCGGCATCGATATCGGTTCCACTTGTTCCAAAACGATCGTGATGGATGGGGACGGAACGATCAGGCACCGCCTGCTCAGGCCGACCGGATGGAGCAGCGTGGATACCGCATCCTCCATCCGTGAGGAACTCAAAGAACTCGGAGTGCTTCCTGGAAGCTGCCGAGTTGTATCCACCGGTTATGGGAGAGCGGCAGTTCCGTATGCGGATAAAAATGTGACGGAAATCACATGCCATGCAAAAGGCGCCTGCCATATCTTTGGCACGGATCACCTGACGGTAATTGATATCGGCGGGCAGGATACAAAGCTGATCGTCGTACAGGGAGGCCAGGTTACGGACTTTCTGATGAATGACAAGTGTTCTGCAGGCACGGGCCGGTTTCTCGAGGTAATGGCCAACACCCTTTCCATGCGGCTGGAAGAGCTGTGCGAGCTTGCGGGGAAGGGCGGGGGCGTTTCCATCAGCTCCATGTGCACGGTATTTGCTGAATCAGAGGTGATCGGCCTGATCGGAAAGGGAGAGAAGCGCGAGAATATTGCTTATGCCGTCGTTCATTCTATCGTGCAGAAGGTTGCGTCACAGGCGGGAAGGCTGAAGCTGGATCAGACGGTCTGCCTGACAGGCGGGCTTTGTGAGCTCCCTTACCTGCGGGAGCAGCTTGGGAAGGCATTAAAGTGCCATGTGGTCTCCAGCCCGGATGGCCGGTATGCAGGGGCGGCGGGTGCAGCACTGAGCGCACTCAAAAGCTCCTGAGGATCTGATGCATCAGAATTCCTGCCTTTTGCTGCTTGCCTTTTTATCCGGCCGTACAGCTCAATCATCAGCAACATTGCAGGACAGAGGACAATCATGATTTATCTGGATAATGCAGCAACAACGATCCACAAGCCGCAGGAAGTGATTGACGCGGTTACTGCCGCGATGACAACGATGGGAAATGCTTCCCGCGGTGCCCATGACGGGGCGCTCACAGCTTCCCGGACAGTATATGAAGCAAGATGCAAGGCGGCAAAGTTGTTTGGCTGTTCCCGGCCGGATCATGTGGTGTTTACCTGCAATTCGACAGAGGCTTTGAATATTGCGATACAGGGGGCAATCCTGCCCGGAAGCCATGTGATAACGACCGATTTGGAACATAATTCTGTTTTGCGCCCGCTGTACCGGGTGCAGGATACGCAGGGAATCCGCCTTGACTTTGCCCGCGCGGATGCGCAGGGCGCATTGGATCTGGATCATCTGTCGCGGTTGATCTGTCCTGAGACAAGGGCGATTGTCTGCACCCATATGTCTAACCTGACAGGAGAAATGGTTGATATCTCACGGATCGGGCAGCTTGCCCGGGAACACGGCATCCTTCTGATCGTGGATGCTTCCCAGAGTGCCGGAAATACTCCGATCGATATGGAAAAGATGGGGATCGGTATCCTGTGCTTTACCGGCCACAAGGGACTGATGGGGCCTCAGGGAACCGGAGGGATGTGCATCCGGGAAGGAGTTGAGATCCGTCCGCTGAAGGAAGGAGGGTCCGGGGTACAGTCCTATCGGCATCGCCAGCCTGAGGAATATCCCACCAGGCTTGAGGCAGGCACCCTGAACGGGCATGGAATCGCAGGCCTGTCGGCAGCACTGGATTATATCGGGAGAACCGGTGTTGAGACGATCGGGGCAAAGGAACGGCTTCTGGCAAGGCATTTTTATGAAGGAGTTTCCAGGATAGACGGCGTCAGAACCTATGGCCATTTTGAAAACCGGGACAGGGGGCCGGTGGTCGCGCTGAACATTCGTGATTATGATTCAGGTGAGGTTTCTGACGCTCTGAGCGTGGACTATGACATCGCAACACGATCCGGCGCTCATTGCGCGCCCCGGATGCACCAGGCACTGGGCACCACAGACCAGGGAGCTGTACGGTTCAGCTTCTCCTGGTTTAATCGGATGGAGGAAGTGGATCAGGCTGTGGACGCGGTGCGTGAAATTGCGCAGACAGCTGATTAGTTTGCATTCGTTTGTCAGACAGAGGCATCAAACAAACTATTAAAGTAACGATTCGGCAGCCCCATATTCGGAATGCTTCGCATTACTCGGAGGGGTGCTGAATGAATAATAGTATAGAACTATTGCAGATGAGGAGGAGAATAAAGTATGGCTGATTACAGACAGATGTGGCAGGAGCTTGGAATGGACATGGAGAATCATGACAACCTGTGCCAGGTGCTTCCGACGGCGGTGGGGGATGTATTTCTGTCTCAGGAGAACCGTCCCAAGGCGATGGATTTCTGGGATCTGGTGATCTCTGAGGTGCATGGAATCCGCCCGGCAGAGTTGATCGAGGAACAGAAAAAGGGGAGAAAGGTGTTCGGCACCTTCTGCGTTTACGTGCCGGATGAAGTTGTCATCGCTGCAAACGGGATTGTGACCGGGTTGTGCGGCGGTTCCCAGTTCTGGGTTCCGGACGGGGAGAAAGTTCTTCCGAAGAGCACATGTCCTCTGGTAAAGGCATCGGTAGGCGCAAGGCTTGGGCGGACATGTCCGTTCTTCCGCATCGCGGACATGTATGTCGGGGAGACAACCTGCGACGGGAAAAAGAAGGCCTACGAAATCCTGGGAGAGGATGTCCCGATGTACGTCATGGATGTTCCGCAGATGAAGCGGGAAAAGGACATCCTGAAGTGGAAGGATGAGATTGCAGAATTTGCAAAGAAGGTAGAAGAGTTCACAGGCAATGCCATTACGCCGGAAAAGCTGGCTGAGGCAATCCATCTTGTCAATGAGAAGAGAAAGGCGATGCAGAGGGTCTATGACTGCCGCAAGTCAAAGTGCCTTCCGATCTCCGGGCGTGACACCCTGCTTATGACCCAGATCTCGTTCTTTGATGATCCGGCACGCTGTGCGCAGATGTGTAACCGGTTAGCGGATGAGCTGGAGCAGCGGATCAAGGACGGGGTCAGTGTGGTGAGCGAGGACACCAAGCGTATTCTGGTGACCGGTACGCCGCTTGCGGTACCGAACTGGAAGCTTCATAACATCATTGAGACCAGCGGGGCTGCAGTTGTCTGTGAGGAAATGTGTACGGGTACCAGGTATTTCGAGAACCTCGTTGATGAGAGCCAGACCACACTGGACGGGCAGTTCATGGCTTTGTCTGAGCGTTATATGAAGACAAACTGTGCATGCTTTACGCCGAATACAGGCAGGATCGATGATCTTCTGCGCCTTGCAAAGGAATATCAGGTGGATGGCGTGATCGACTGCAGCCTGAAGTTCTGCTGCCTGTATGACACGGAGAAGTATTCCGTATCCCGTGCGCTGAAGGAAGCAGGGATTCCGGTGCTCAGCCTGGAGACAGATTATGAAGACGCAGACGCAGGGCAGCTGCGTACCAGGATTGGCGCATTCATCGAGATGCTTGGATGAGCGGGGAACCTGAATCTGAGAAGATGAACCTGAGAATCTGCACCTGAGATAGGAAGATGAACCTGAGATACTACATTCTGTTTGCAAATTATGAGCAAGGGCTTGCCCTGCGTGACATTCTTCTGGCGGACGGCGTGCCCAACCGGATCGCGCCTGCTCCCAGGGCAATTCAGGGAGACCTGTCCTGCGGCATGAGCCTTCTGGTGGAACCGGAACATATTGAGGCAGCCCGCCGTTCGATTGAAGCACACAATGCGCCATACCACAGGATCGCGTCCCTGGAAGGACAGATCCAGTCGCACAGGGATCGTTATTGCTGAAGCAACAGAGGAACTGTTCCGGTGTGGATGGTGAGGGAGACTTTCAACAACGATCTGGTCATCCGCTGCCCGGACAGTGTAGTTGTGAAGGAAGATAGCTACGAGATGGCTTTCAAGGCTGGCGTGACCGTGGAGGCCGAGATTTAAGAGGAATACTGGGCAGCATATCACTGTAAGAATGGTGGTGTGGCTGCCCGATTTTTATGCGTTTATGAGAGTGATCACATGAGCAAATTCATGTACACGGCACGGCTATATGAAAAAAGGCATAGGTTCGCCTCTTCGAGGCTAGGCGAGATCCGGTTCGTCTCCGCCTGATGCGGAGACTTACCTATGCCTTTATCGCCAGCAAAGGAAGCTGGCGATAAACCCGCCTTCGGCGGGTACGCCTCTTCGAGGCTAGGCGAGGTACGGTAAGTCTCCACCTGATGTGGAGACTTACCTATGGATTCGCGAAGCTGTCCGAAGAGGATGTCGCCAATGTGTACAGAGGGATGATCTGATCCTGCGGATTGCCGGAATCAGCCCGGCAGGCAGGCTTGCGCGCCCGATTGTGGCAGTCTGCAGGGGGCTGAATCGTTACAAATGGAGAAGAATATGGAAAATTGGATCTGCAGGGATTTTTTTGTTGAACATGATTCCATCCCGCTTCACGCCAGACTGGATGCCCCGGGGCAGGCTCTGGAGATGGATAGAGGAAATGGAAGAAGATGCCCGCTTGTGATTGTCCAGCATGGCTTCACCGGTCATATGGAGGAGCGGCATATCGTCGGTGTATCCAGGGCATTGAATGAGGCGGGATTTGCCACGCTCAGGACTGAGCTCTACGGACACGGGAAGAGCGGCGGACATTTCCAGGATCATACGCTGTTCAAATGGCTTTCAGAGATGATGACGATTGTTGATTACGCAAAGAAGCTGGAGTTCGTCAGCGATTTGTATCTGTGCGGGCATTCCCAGGGGGGACTGCTGGTCATGCTTGCAGGTGCGATGGAACAGGACAGGATCCGTGCCGTGATTGCCCTGTCTCCTGCGGCGATGATCCCGGAGCAGGCCAGAAAAGGAGTCATGCTTGGGATGTCCTTTGATCCGGTCTGTCTTCCGGAAGCGCTTGAGATGGAGAATGGACTCAGGCTGGGCAGCAACTATCTGCGGGCGGCACAGGCTCTTTTTGTAGAGCCGGCCATCGATGCATACCGCAAGCCCATTCTGATCATTCATGGGGATTCGGATGAGACGATCCCGCTGCAGGTGTCGATGGATGCTGCAAACCGGTACAGCGACGCAAAGCTTGTTGTCATTCCGGGGGACAATCATTGCTATGACTGCCATCTGGATCTTGTGGAATCTGAATTAAAGGAATATATGAAGCAGTTTTCATAAACGACGGCCTGCTGTTACCTCTCTTTTTGGCACGGCAGAGCGGGCAGAAATGTCG
>CAMORF010000036.1 GCA_946623485.1 uncultured Clostridia bacterium | reverse complement strand
CTTCCTTTACTGGCGATAAAGGCATAGGTTCATCTCCGCATCAGGCGGAGATGAACCTATACAATTATGTAAAAAATGAGCAGACGCGCCTTGTCAGGCAGGGATGGGATGAGGAACTATGCTGGAGAAGACCATAGTGGAGCGGGCAAAACAAGGCGCATGAACCGAATCCTGCTTCATGAAACAACCATGAAGAAGCAGCTTGGCGGTCGCAAAGTGAGTGGAAATGTCGTATAATACTCCGCAGCGGAAAGGAGTAGGACACATGGCATACAGCAGATCCGGCAGGAGGTCCGGCGGAACCTCTTTGGGCGGTGATCTTCTGAGGGCGGTCGTGATCGCCCTGTTTATCATCAGTCTTGCAGTTGTTTTTGTTCTTTATTTCAGGCCTCTTTATTACCTGGACATCAGTTTCCTCCGGCTGGATGCGGCATCGGGAAAGGATGCCGCCAGTGTGCGCAGGAATTATGATGCCATGTGTGATTATCTGGCTTTATGGAATCGTGGTGCTTTGATTCTTCCGGATTTTCCCATGAGCGAGCATGGGCGGATCCATTTTGCAGACTGCAAGAGAATCTTTGACGCGGTGCAGATCCTGTTCATCGTAACCGGAATCCTGTGTATCATCGGCGCGGTGCGAAGAAAGCATAGTGCACGATGCCTGCGGATCGCAGGCGCATTGACGATCGTGATCCCTGCCGTCCTGGGAGTCCTTGCTTTCTATCAGTGGGACGCCCTGTTTGCGAACTTTCACGCGATCCTGTTTAGCAATGATTACTGGCTGTTTGATCCGCTGCAAGACCCGGTGATCCTCATCCTTCCTGACAGGTTTTTCTTCCAGTGCGTGGTTGTGATCCTCGTCATTGTCGTGGCAGGCGGAATTCTGTGCTTTGTGTTGGCACACAGGAAAGGTGTGCGAAGAAGGGGAAGGCGGGGAAGAAGATAAGGATCTGTTACAGAATAACTTGTACATCTGACTTGTCCAAACGCTCATCTGCTGCGTTGGAAAGCCTCGCCGTAGTAAGGAACCGGCAGAAAAGAGTTGTCTTTGTTTCAAGGATATGGTTGGTACTCTGGAGCAGTGCAGATAAGTGAAACCGTAGGGGGATGATTGTGAAGAGCGTTTATGGCACAATTATGCCAGGTTTGGCTGAGGCTGTAGACAATGCAGAAAGCAAAAAAGACTACGGTGCCTGGCAGTGATGATTCATCAAAAATAAAGAGTTTTTACAGAGGGTGTTTATAAGGAAAAGGAGCAAAAAGAATGGAGTTTCAGAATCTGAGCGCTTATACGTGCGTCACCAGAAAGGATCTGACGGATATCGGATCCACCGGCTATATCCTCAGGCATAAAAAGACCGGTGCGCGTGTGATGCTGATTGAAAATGAGGACGAGAATAAGGTCTTCAACATTGTGTTCCGCACTACGCCCACGAATTCTACCGGCGTGCCTCATATTATCGAGCACACGGTGCTGTGCGGCTCGCAGAAATATCCTTCCAAGGATCCCTTCGTTGAGCTTGTGAAGGGTTCCATGAATACATTTCTCAATGCCATGACCTACCCGGACAAGACGATGTTCCCGGTGGCAAGCTGCAATGACCAGGATTTCAAAAACCTGATGGATGTCTACCTGGATGCGGTGTTCCATCCGAATATCTACCGGAATGAGAATATCTTCCGCCAGGAGGGGTGGAGCTGGCAGATCGAGGACAAGGATGACCCGGTGGTGATCAACGGCGTCGTCTACAATGAGATGAAGGGCGCGTTTTCCTCGCCGGACGATGTTCTGGAGCGGCAGATCATGAACTCCCTGTTTCCGGATACAACCTATGGCGTGGAATCCGGCGGCGACCCGGAGCATATCCCGGAGCTGAGCTATGAGGAGTTCCTGGATTTTCACAGGAGGTATTACAATCCGTCCAACGCCTACATCTATCTGTATGGGAAGATGGATTTTGAAGAGCGGCTTGCGTACCTGGACCGGGAATACCTGTCAAGCTTTGAGATGGCGAAGGAGATGGGAGAGAACGGCCCGGTTTATTCCGAGGTCGGCATCCAGAAGGCCTTTGACTGCCCGAGGGAGATCCGGACGAAGTATCCGGTGGCGGAAAATGACCCGCTGGAGGACAATGCTTATCTGACCTGGAACGTTGCCGTCGCCACAAGCAGCGACACTCTGCTCGCAAATTCATTTGCCGCGCTGGACTATGTGCTGCTGGACAGCCCGGGAGCGCCGCTGAAGATGGCGCTGCTTGACGCAGGAATCGGAAAGGATGTCTACGGATCCTATGATTCCGGAATCCGCCAGCCGGTTTTTTCCGTTGTGGCAAAGGGCGCGAATGAGCAGGATGAGATGCGGTTCCGTGAAACGGTCCGTTCATGCCTGGAGCGGCTCTGCGAGGAGGGCTTGAATGAAAAAGCGCTGGAAGCTGCCATCAATACCATGGAATTCAAATACCGGGAGGCGGATTTCGGCGGCTATCCGAAAGGATTGATCTATTCGATCGACTGCTTCGACAGCTGGCTCTACCAGGACAGCCAGCCCTTTGACTACCTTGTGCAGCTGGCGGATTATAAGGCACTGCGGGAGAAGATCGGAACCGGATATTTTGAGAATCTGATCCGGACTTACATTCTGGACAATCCCCACGCTTCCTTTGTCACGGTCGGCCCCCAGCGCGGTCTTGCCCAGGAGGCAGAGGCAAAAACCGCCCGGCGGCTTGCGCAATGGAAGGAGACCCTCAGCGAAGAACAGATCGAAGGCCTGATCGAAGGAACGAAGGCGCTTCGCGCATTCCAGGAGACGCCCTCTACAAGGGAAGAACTGGAGACAATCCCGATGCTTTCCAGGTCAGACCTCAGGAAGGAAGCCCTTGCGTTCCGCAATGAAGAGCACATGGAAAACGGGGTGAAGCTGGTTCATCATCAGGAGATGACGAATGGAATCGCATATATTACCCTGCTCTTTGACGCGTCCGGGATTGCTCAGGAGGATCTTCCGTATTTCGGGATTCTGCGCAGCGTGCTCGGCATGGTCTCTACGGAACATTATACCTATGAGGAGCTTGCCAATGAGATCGGCCGCAGGACAGGCGGGGTGAGTGCCGGGATCAGTATGTTCCCGTCCATGCATCATTCTGACCGCCTGAAGGCAGCCCTGGGAATCCAGATCGCTACGCTTCCGGCTGAGATTGATTTCTCGATGGAGATCGCCGGAGAGATCCTGTTCACATCGAAACTGGAGGATGAGAAGCGTCTGAAGGAGATCATTCAGAAGACCCGGAGCCGCCTGTATACGAAGCTGACCTCTGCCGGACATATGACCGCGGCCACACGGGCGATGTCCGGGCTGAATGCGGAATCCTGTTACTCGGATGCCATTTCAGGCATTGCCTATTATCAGGAGATTGCGCTGCTGGAGAAGGAATTTGATTCCCGGAAGGCGGAACTGATCGCGAGATTAAAACGCGTCCTGGCAAGCCTTTTGAGAAAAGAGGGATTTCTGATCAGCTTTACCGGTCAGAAGGAGGAAATCGGACGGATCCTTCAGGACGGCGCAAAGATTCGGGAGCAGCTGCCTGGCGCGGATGCTGAACCTGCAGGCAGCCGGAATTCGCTTTCCGGTGCGGGCGCTGAACCTGCAGGCAGCCTGGAGCAGGGAGGATTTTTGCGGGAGATTACAGGCCTTTCCTACGCGCCGAAGTCGGAGGGCTTCCTGACCCCGGCCAAGATCCAGTATGTGGCCCAGGCCGGGAGCTTCGCGGATGCGGGGCTTCCCTATACCGGAATGCTCAATGTGCTCCGTGTCATCATGAATTATGAATATCTGTGGACGAATCTGCGCGTGATCGGCGGCGCGTATGGATGCGGCGCGTCCTTTGGGAGAAATGGATCCTCTGCGTTTTATTCCTATCGTGACCCGCATCTGAACAATACGCTCCAGGTTTACCGTAAGGTCGTGGAGTATCTGGAGTCGTTTGAATGCGATGAGCGGGATATGACAAAATACGTGATCGGGACAATCTCTGGGATGGATGCGCCGCTTCCGCCAAGAAGCGCGGGGGTTCGTTCCATGACTGCTTACATCTCAGGAACCACCTATGAGGAGATCCAGGCAATCCGGGATCAGATCCTTGCTGCCGGCGCGGAAGACATCCGCTCCCTGGCACCTTACATGGAGGCGATTCTTGCAAAAGGCGCTGTCTGTGTCGTTGGAAATGAAGAGAAGATCCAGGCTTCGAAGGAATTGTTTGACACGGTGAGTGCGCTATGAAGAAGGATATTTTTCGCTCCGGCTTTGTCGGAATCGTGGGCAGGCCGAATGTGGGCAAGTCCACGCTGATGAATCACCTGATCGGGCAGAAGATAGCAATTACAAGCGCGAAGCCTCAGACAACCCGCAGCCAGATCCGGACGGTGTATACCTGTGAAAGGGGCCAGGTTATTTTCCTGGATACGCCGGGGATCCATAAGGCGGAAAACAAGCTGGGGGAATACATGGATGACGTGGCCTTTGAGACTTTGTCCCAGGTTGATGTTATCCTGTGGCTCGTGGAGCCCACCAGCTTCAGCGGGGCAGGCGAGCGGCTGATTGCCTCAAAGCTGAAGCTGGCAAAAAAACCGGTCATTCTGGTCATGAATAAGATTGATACGGTGGAGAAGAAGCTTGTGCCCGGATACATGGACATGTACCGGAAGCTTTATCCTTTTGATGAGATCATACCGGTGAGCGCGCTTCGGAGCGTGAACACCGACAGCGTCCTGGATGCGATCTTTGCCCGTCTGCCGGAAGGGCCGATGTATTATGATGAGGAGACCGTGACGGATCAGACGATGCGGGCCATTGCGTCCGAGATCATCCGGGAGAAAGCGCTCCGCTGCCTGAAGGAAGAGGTTCCCCATGGGATCGCGGTTGAGATCCAGACCATGAAGGAGCGCAGGCGGAAGGCGGGCAGAAAGCCGGAGGATCAGCCGGGGGATCCGTCCTCCGACGCGCTCGATCCGGCTGGCATGATCTGGGATATCGAGGCAGTGATCATTACGGAAAAGGACTCCCACAAAGGCATCATCATCGGCAAGGGCGGGAGCATGCTGAAGAAGATCGCGACCCAGGCACGCCTCGCTATCGAGGAGATGGCGGGGGAACAGGTGAACCTGAAGGTGTTCGTGAAGGTCCGTAAGGACTGGCGGGACAACGCAGGAATCCTGAGAAGCCTCGGGTATGACCCGAAGGAACTGTCACGGAAATGACGGTGCGAAGGCCGTAAAAGCTGGCGCAGGCTGGACGGGGGCTTTGTTGCGCTTTCGGATGTGCGGCAGATCCAAAGTACGTCAAGAGACAGGGAAGATGGATCAGTTCATGCGTGGCCGATCCGAGATGGGCAGGAGGGATTTCTTTGGGCACAGGCGGTGTAGAACTGCAGGGAATGGTGATGAAGGCATCGCCTGCCGGGGAGTTTGACCGGAGGATTACCCTGCTGACAAAGGAACGGGGGAAGATCACTGCGTTTGCCCGCGGGGCGCGCAGGATGCAAAGCACGCTGTCGGCCGCGACGGTTCCATTTGCCATGGGAACCTTCCAGCTGTACGAAGGCCGGTCTGCGTATACCTGCGTCGCGGCGGACATCCGGGAGTATTTTGAAAAGCTGAAGGCCGATTATATCGGCGCCTGTTACGGCGCCTATTTCATGGAGTTCGCGGATTACTACGCCCAGGAAAACATGGAGGCAGGAGACATGCTGAATCTTCTGTATGTCTCGCTCCTGGCACTGGAAAAGGATGTGATTCCGGATGAGAGAATCCGGTATGCGTATGAAGTCCGCCTGATGGTGCAGGGCGGGGAATTCCCATCCGACATTACCGGGGATGAAACGCTGCAGCTGAGCACGAGGCAGGCGTTCTATCATATGATCACAGCGCCGCTCGGGAAGCTGTTTTCCTTTGCGGTCACAAAGCCGGTGATGCAGGAGATCCAGGCCAGGCAGGACAGGATCCGTACGCGGCTGGTGGACAGAACCTTCCGGAGCCTGGACGTGCTGGACAGCATGATCCGTGGATTGGGGGCTGAATAGGGAGTTGCGATTCACAGCCCGCATCAGGGCAACACTTTCCTTGAATATGCACCTGAAAAACGATATAATCAAACCGCTTGTGAGATTTCAGGAAGGGAGGGCAGCCGGGCAATATGAAATTGGCGAAACTTGCCGCGTTTGCGGGATCCATTGCCTGCGTCGGCTGTCTGACCGGATGCAGCACCCTGGACAGGATCATCGGCGCGGACAATTGGAAAGACTGGACGCCAACCTCCACGAGCATTCAGGTGCACCAGGATGATTCCCTGACGGAAACCATCTTTGATCAACTGGATCAGAGCTGGTACGCGGGTAATGAGCTGCAGGACATGATTGCGCGCTCCATGAATGAGTATAATGCGGAGCATGGGGAGGGTGCGGTCAATGTCACCGCTTACAGTGACAACGGCGGGAACGTGAAGGTAGTGATCAACTATCGGTCCGGGGAGGATTTCGCGGCATATAACAATGCGGTGTTCTGCAGCGGTTCGATGCTGGACGCGCAGATGCAGGGATTCCTGTTTTCCGGGCCGTTTTATGCTGTGGAGGGAGCCACCCTGAAGGATGGCGGGATAGAAGCTTCACAGCCTCTGAGCCATAAGGAATACAGCGTCGTGATCTCGGATGGCAGTCATGTGGTTCAGGTACCGGGGGAGATCCGGTATGTGAGCGGCGGAACGCAGATCATTAACAGCCATACCGCGCAGAAAGCGCCGGATTCCGAAAGCGCGGAGGATGTACAGGCCAAGGACAGTGCGCAGGGCGCGGAAGGCGCGCAGCAGGCGCAGGACGCCGCGCTGTATATCATTTACGAGAAGGACCAGGAGTTAGGACCTGTCGATCAATAACTTGCACATCTTGCTTGTCTTTTCATCCGATCGCACAGCTCAAAAATCACTTACATAGTCCGCTATGCTCATGATTTTTGAACTGCACGCTCGAATGAAAATCCTACGCAATCTGCACAAGTTATTGATTGACAGCTCCTTGTCTCCATATCCTCAGCAGGAACAATAAGGAGCTGATCAGAAGTATTTCTGAACAGCTCCGACGGTATCAATACAAAAGGAGTAGATTCATCATGGAAAAAACGATGGAGAAGATCGTAGCGCTTGCCAAGAACCGGGGGTTTGTATACCCGGGCAGTGAGATCTACGGCGGGCTTGCAAACACCTGGGATTACGGCAATCTTGGCGTGGAGCTGAAAAACAATGTCAAGAAGGCCTGGTGGCAGAAATTTGTGCAGGAGAGCCCGTACAACGTAGGCGTTGACTGCGCGATCCTGATGAACAGCCAGACCTGGGTCGCTTCCGGCCATATCGGAGGCTTTTCTGACCCGCTGATGGACTGCAAGGAGTGCCATGAGAGATTCCGTGCGGATCAGTTGATTGAGAATTACTGCAAGGAAAAGGGGATTGTCCTGGACAAGAGCGTTGACGCGATGAGCCATGACGAGATGAAGGGCTTCATCGATGACAATAATGTGCCCTGCCCGACCTGCGGGAAGCACAATTTCACAGATATCCGCCAGTTTAACCTGATGTTCAAGACCTTCCAGGGCGTGACAGAGGATGCGAAGAATACCGTGTATCTGCGCCCGGAAACTGCCCAGGGCATCTTTGTCAACTTCAAGAATGTACAGAGGACATCCAGGAAGAAGGTTCCGTTTGGGATCGGCCAGATCGGAAAGTCCTTCCGGAATGAGATTACGCCTGGAAACTTCACATTCCGCACCCGTGAGTTCGAGCAGATGGAGCTGGAATTCTTCTGCAAGCCGGGAACGGATCTGGAGTGGTTTGATTACTGGCGGAGCTTCTGCAGGGACTGGCTCCTTGGCCTTGGCATCAAGGAAGAAGAACTTAGGCTGCGTGACCATGATCCGGCGGAGCTTGCGTTCTATTCCAAGGCGACGACAGACTTTGAATTCCTGTTCCCGTTCGGCTGGGGAGAGCTGTGGGGCATTGCAGACAGGACGGACTACGACCTGACACAGCACCAGAATACCTCCGGACAGGATCTTAGCTACTTTGACGATTCCACGAATGAGAAGTATGTACCGTACGTGATCGAGCCATCGCTTGGCGCGGACCGGGCAGTACTTGCATTTTTGTGCGCGGCGTACGATGAAGAAGTCCTGGACGAGGCAAAGAACGATGTCCGTACGGTGCTTCATTTCCACCCGGCACTGGCTCCGGTCAAGATCAGTGTTCTGCCCCTGAGCAAGAAGCTGACCGACCCGGCACAGAAGATCTGGGAAACCATGTCCAGGAAGTATAATTGCGAATTTGATGACAGGGGCGCGATTGGGAAACGCTACAGAAGGGCGGATGAGATCGGAACCCCGTATTGCATCACTTATGATTTTGATTCGGAAACCGACGGGTGCGTCACGATCCGCGAACGCGATTCCATGGAGCAGGTCCGCGTAAAGATTGAAGAGCTTGACCGGTGGTTTGACGGGAAGTTTTCTTTTTAGTAACTTTTTAAACAGAATCGCCGGTTCATTTCCAATAAACCGGTTGACATATATTTCATAGATCTATGATGTTTACAGAACCCAGAAAGGAGTAACAGTCATGAATGTATCACCTCTTCAGCAGGCCAGGTATGAATACACCCCGAAGCTTCCGGGGATGCTCAGGCACGGGATCTCAGATATCTGTGTCAGTGAGGGCGAGGCGACCCAGAGCGTAGCGGATCAGGAGCAGATCAAGGCTCTGTTCCCGAATACTTATGGGAAGAAGGAGATCACTTTCCAGAAGGGACAGAACACCTCTCCTGCGAAGAAGCAGGTTGTCGGCGTGATCCTCTCCGGCGGCCAGGCTCCCGGCGGCCACAATGTTGTCTGCGGCCTGTATGATGCCCTGAAGGCAACGAATCCGGAAAATGTTCTTTACGGATTCAAGGGCGGCCCCAGCGGCCTGATCGAGGATGATTATCTTGTCTTTGACGATGCGTATATCGACCAGTTCCGCAACACGGGCGGATTCGATATCATCGGCTCCGGAAGAACCAAGCTGGAGACGGAGGAGCAGTTCGAGATCGCTGCGAAGGTGTGCGCAAAGCATGGGATCACTGCGATCGTCATCATCGGCGGAGATGATTCCAATACCAATGCTGCGGTTCTGGCGGAATACATGGCCGCGCACAAGACCGGCGTCCAGGTCATCGGCTGCCCGAAGACCATTGACGGCGATCTGAAGAATGATGACATCGAGGCGTCCTTTGGCTTTGACACTGCGACAAAGACCTACAGCGAGCTGATCGGAAACATCGAAAGAGACTGCAACTCCGCGAAGAAGTACTGGCATTTCATCAAGGTCATGGGTCGCTCCGCGTCCCATGTCGCGCTGGAGTGCGCACTGGAGACCCAGCCGAACATCTGCCTTATCTCCGAAGAGGTGGCAGAGAAGAAGATGTCCCTGTCCCAGATCGCGGATCAGATCGCGGATTCTGTTGAGAAGAGAGCCGCCAAGGGCATGAATTTTGGCGTAGTCATCATCCCGGAAGGCGTTGTCGAGTTTGTGCCTGAGTTCTCAGCCCTGATCGCTGAGATCAATGAGATGCTGGCAGGGAGCAAGGCGGAGGAATTCAATGCGCTTCCGGACTGGGATGCGAAATACGCGTTCATCAGCAAGAGGCTGAGTGAAGAATCCATGAAGGTCTTCGCGATCCTTCCGCAGTCGATCCAGCAGCAGCTGTTCCTGGACAGGGATCCCCATGGCAATGTGCAGGTTTCCCTGATCGAGTCTGAGAAGCTGTTCTCCGCGCTGGTCGGAGACAAGCTTGCCGCAAGGAAGGCGGCCGGAACCTACAGCGGAAAGTATTCCGCGCTCCATCATTTCTTCGGATATGAAGGAAGGTGCGCTTTCCCGTCCAACTTTGACGCAGATTACTGCTACTCCCTGGGATATAACGCATTTATGCTGATCCAGTATGGATACACTGGATATCTGTCCAAGGTCTCCAACCTGTCCCGGCCGGCAGAGGAATGGGTGGCCGGCGGCATGCCCATCACCAAGATGATGAACATGGAAAGAAGGCATGGAGAAGACAAGCCGGTCATCCGCAAGGCACTGGTGGAGCTGGACGGCGCACCGTTCAAGTACTTTGAAGCGCACAGGGACCAGTGGGCGGAAGAAACCTGCTATACCTTCCCAGGCGCGATCCAGTATTTCGGACCGTCCTCCGTATGCGACCTCACAACCAGGACACTGGCTCTTGAAAAGGGAATGTGCTGATTCAGAATGTGCAGGGCATGTGTAAGCATGCCCTGTTTTTAGATTCACAGCCTTTTTTCAGAATCCATTCCGGGGATTGTGGACAAACTTTTGTCAGACCGTTATAATGAATTAGTTGAAACAAGGAAACATTGTGTTCATTTCAATGCGCTAATCGATACAGGAGGATTGAAGATGGCAACAAAGTACGTGTACATGTTCACGGAAGGAAACGCCAGCATGAGGAATCTGCTGGGTGGCAAGGGTGCCGGCCTTGCTGAGATGACAGGTCTCGGTCTGCCGGTTCCGCAGGGCTTTACGATCACGACGGAGGCCTGCACAAAGTATTATGAGGATGGACGCCAGATCAATGATGAGATCATGGCTCAGATCTATGAAGGCATCGACAAGATGGAGCAGATCACCGGGAAGAAGTTCGGTGACCGCGAGAATCCGCTGCTCGTTTCCGTGCGTTCCGGTGCGCGCGCTTCCATGCCTGGAATGATGGATACGATCCTGAACCTGGGACTGAACGAGGATGTTGTGAATGTCCTGTCTGAGAAGAGCGGGAATCCCCGCTGGGCCTGGGACTGCTATCGCAGATTCATTCAGATGTTCTCCGATG
>CAMORF010000035.1 GCA_946623485.1 uncultured Clostridia bacterium | reverse complement strand
GCGTGATGGATGATGGACTAATCAGTCCGACAGAGGAAGGAGTACCCCAGGGCGGATTTCGCCACTGTTAGCGAACATCATGCTCAATGAACTGGATAAGGAGCTGGAGGCGAGGGGACTGGATTTCGTCCGATATGCAGACGACCTGATCATCATGGTCGGAAGTAAGCAGGCAGCAGACAGGGTCATGAAGAGTGTAACCCGATTCATCGAGGAAAGACTCGGATTGAAGGTGAATGCTGAAAAGAGCAAGGTTGACAAGCCAAAAGGAATTAAGTATCTCGGGTTCGGATTTTACTTTGACTCATTCGCCAAAGCGTATAAAGCCAGACCGCACCCGAAAGCGGCAACGAAGTTCAAAGCACAGATGAAGAAACTGACATGCAGGAGTTGGGGAGTAAGCAACGACTACAAGGTGCTCAAACTGAACCAGCTCATCCGTGGATGGATTAACTACTTCAAAATCGGGAGCATGAAAGGCCTGTGTGAGCGACTGGACAGTAACATCAGATGCCGTCTGAGGATGTGTATCTGGAAGCACTGGAAAACACCGCAGAACAGAGCGAAGAACCTGATGAAACTTGGTATCAGCCGAAAATACGCGTGGTCTACTGCATACACGGGAGCAAAAATTGCCTATGTATGCCAGAGAGGAGCCATGAATATGGCTGTTACAAAAGAAAGACTAACCCGATTCGGATTAGTCTCAATGGCTGACTACTACGCCGAGAGGCGAGTCACTTGTTAAGTTGATTGAACCGCCGCTTGCGGATCCGCATGAGCGGTGGTGTGAGAGGTCGGGGAAATTTTGATTTCCCCTCCTACTCGATTTGATGCTTTTTTGAACGAGACCAGAGGTTTCACACCTGAAATCGTTCAATAACTATTTCGTTTTAACCGATTTCTTAGAGCTCCAGGCGGAAGGAGTACTCGCCGGCAATGTCTACGGTGCTGCCGTGTCGCCAAATCCGGCGGGGAAGTAAGGTGCGTCCCCTTATCATGCGAAGAGAATACATACAGGACTTCCGGTGTGAATGACTTGATTGGTGAAGACAAGACTGCCGTTAGCCTGAATCTCATACTGAACAATCGTGTCGCTGCGTTCATTCGCAACATACAGGAAACGGGATTCAGGATCAATGCCCAGGAAGCGAGGAAAGTCGCCCATGGAAGGAACAAATCCCATAGAGGTAAGCTTTCCGCTGACGTCATCGATGCAGTAGAGGGCAACGCTGTCATGGCCTCGGTTGGAGACATAAAGATATCTGCCGTCACCTGTGATGTCGATGCCGCTGGCCAGGATCAGACCGGGATCAGCACAGTTGTCAGGCAGTGTTTGGGAGGTCTGAAAAGGCGTCAGAGATCCGGTCTCCGAATCCAGAAGGCAGGAGAGGACCACGTTGCGCCGCTCATTGACCTGGTAGACGAAGCGATTGTTGGGATGTACGGCCACATGCCTGCACTCATCAAGATTCCGTCCGCCCAGCGTGTATACCGATGTAAAGCCGTTCTCCGGGGAGAAGGTGAATACATTGATACCAGTCTTGGCCCCGGTGGTAATACTGCGGCCGCCCTTGGCGGATACAATCAGATATTTCTCTGCCCGATCATAGAAGATCTGGTGCGGACAGGTGTTCTTACCCTCTTCGGCACCGGGAAGCCGGTAATCATAGACCGTCTCTCCAAGAGTTCCGTCTTCGTTCCTGCGAACTGCAAGGATATTCTCTGTGCCGAGACAGGCAATAAGAATAAACTGATTGGTGGAATCGGGAAGGAGATATACGGGATTCTGACCGGGGATATCCACTGTGTTCAGATAGGTCAGAAGGCCGGTATCCGGATCGATTCTCAGGGCGCTGGCACAGCGAAGATCACCGTGGACAGCATACAAATACTGACCGGTCTTGTCCCGACAGAGGTAGGAGGGATTATCCGGTCCTTCCACCGTCTGGAGATGATTCCAGATGCCTGTGCTCTCATCGGTGCGGTAGACTTCAATTCCATTTCCTCTGGCATTTCTTTCCCTGGTGGTACGGGAACCAACATAGATCATATGGCTCATAGTTTATACTCTCCTTGCAGGATTGATTCCCGGCGGTCTGGAACCATCCTGGAATCTGTCTGCATTATAACAGAAGTGGGTAAAGGACAAAATCATGATTAATCTATATCCCTATAGGAAAAAACTGATTGCGGGAATTCCGTATCCATGATATCTGATAGGTGGTTACCGGCAAAAGTGTATCCTCGGGCGGAAAAGGCGCGAGTGATCCCTGAATGAAGAGGAGTTAGACTGTATGGAAGAATGGAAATATATGGAGGCAATTGATGCGATGACGGAGCGGCGCAGCGTCCGTAGCTTCAGCGATCGTAAGATCCCGGAGGAGGTCCTTGCAAGGATACTGAAAGCGGGTCTTCATGCAGCCAGCGGCGGAAATCTGCAGCCCTGGTCTGTGATTGTGGAACGGGATCCGGAAAGATCCGAAAAGCTGGGGAAACTGCTGAAGTACCCTTTCGTGGAGAAGGCTCCGGTTAATCTTCTGTTTCTTCTGGACTGGCACAAACTGGCGGTGTACAGCCGCTGCAAAAAAGCCCCGTTTGCGGAGCATCTCAGTACCAATCATTTCTTTATTGCCTGGGATGATACCGTGCTCAGTGCCCAGGCGATGGAGACCGCAGCCTGGTTATCCGGCATTGGGTCCTGCTTTATCGGGCATATTATGGACTGCTCAGAGGAATTGAAACAGATGTATCACCTGCCCGCGCTGACATTCCCGGCATTGCTTTTGAGCATGGGTTATCCGAAGAAAATGCCGCCCAAGCCAAGAAAGCTGACAAAGGAGATGATGATATTTGAGGGTGTCTATCCGGATTTTACAGACGAAGAAATCATCGCGGCCTATGACAGAAAATACGAAAACAGGGAGATAGCTTTTTCGGACACCACCTCTGCCGGAAAGAGCAGGATCGATCTGTTCCGGCAGTCCTTGCTGGCCGTGTACCGGGAAGAAGAAGCGGAACAAATCCTGCGGGAAGCACTGGAACGGGGATATCTCACGGAAATCCAGCGTCTGTTCGGAATACACTATCATCCCGGCAGAGAGATCGGAGGTGACCTTCCCGAACGTCTCCGGAACCAGGGATTATTCCCTTTCTAATTCATCACAAATCGTCTGAATCACCGCCCGGAAGCTTCGGCTCACCGGGCGGTTTTTATCGTATGCCGCCACAAAATCCACGCCTAGCTCTTCCAGATCCACATAGTAGCAGGAGGCATTGTCTCCCAGATACCGCATCTCCTCCGGAATGTCGAAGAGCAGAGTGGCTCCGACGCCTCGGGAAACCAGGCGGCAGGCAGAGCGAAGACTGGGAATCTCCTGGACGATATCGGGATGTATCTTCAGGTGCTCACAGACGGCATCGAAGGTCTGCCGCATGCTGCGGTTTTTAGGAAAAAGTACATAGGAGAGTTCGCCCAATACCTCTGCAGGCAGATGGAGGAAGCTGCTCCCCGGTACCGAATAGGCATGTTTCGTTACCGGATTATCATTGCTGACAGCCAGCAGGAGGTGATCGGTAAAGACTGTCCTGCAGGTCAGCCCCTGTGTGCTCTGAGGGGCATTGATCAGAATCAGATCCAGACGGCCGCCAAGAACATCCTTCACCAATTGTTCGGAGGTGTCGACGCAGAATTCCGCCTCCAGAGAAGCGTCATGGGTATTTAATGCGTCATAGAGAATATCCAGATATTGGTCGCTGCGTCCGGGGGTGATACCGATACGGATCTTCCCGCTGTCCGCTCTCTTTACGCGGGCCAGTTCATCGGAAAGCTGTCGGTCCAGCGCTATGATTTTCCGGGCATAGGATACATAGATTTCTCCGGCAGGGGTCAGATGGCTCCGGTCATTTTCGAAAAAGCGAATGTCGAGCTGTTTTTCGAGATTGCGAATATAAGCGCTCAGAGAAGGCTGGGAAATATAAAGAGCTTCCGCCGCCTTGGAATAGGAACCGCAGTCAACAATCGCCGTGATATAAGTGAAGTCTTTGATGTTCATAGATCCACCGCCATTTCTTCCGCAGATGATCTGCTCTTTTGTTATTATATTTTTTTCACCTGAGCCATGTCAAGTATCTATGCCCGATGATTCCGGCGGGTATAGATGAATCCTTACCCCCTCCAGTTTTTGCATATTTTACATACCGGGATTTGTCTGGTAACGTGGGATCAGAATAAAAAACAAGGAGGAATCCCCATGACACAGAACAAAGAAAATGCGGTTAAGGTTGCAGAGAAGCTGGCGAAATATTCCCAGTCTATCCGGTACGAGGATCTGTCGGAGAAGGTGATCCATGAGGCTAAGAGAACGCTGCTGGATACCCTGGGCGTCACCTTTGCGGCAAAAGGCGCTGCAGCAGTAGATATCATGTGGAAGGTCCTGGACAGCTTCGGGATATCCGGCAAGTCCACGGTCATCGGTCAGGGCAAGAAGACACTTCCGCAGTATGCGGCGCTGGCCAACGGGTGTATGACCCGCTATTGGGATTATAATGACGGATACGGATTCCCCATGGGAAAGGGTGTTGCCGCCAGCCATCCCAGCGAGATCATTCCTACGTGCCTGGCGATCGGTGAGGCGGAGAAAATCGATGGAAAAGAGTTGATCTGCAGCATTGTTCTGGGCTATGAACTTTCCGGACGTATTCTCCGTTCCATCGAGAACCGTTCCCTGGAGCAGAGAGGATGGAACATGGACACCCGCGGCAGCTTTGTCAGCCCCCTGGTCTGCGGACGGATCATGAAGCTGACCACCGAGCAGATGGAAAATGCGCTCGGTATCGCCGGCAGCCGTGATATGATCCTGGGAATCCTGGATACCGCCGGAGAGGTCAACACCATGGCCAAGAATCTGCGCCACGCCTACACGGGCCACACAGGTATTCTGGCCTGTATGCTGGCGAAGGAGGGATTTACCGGGCCGGTTCGCGTTCTGGAGGGTGAAAAAGGATTCAATCAGACGCTGCTTTGCGGGGATATGAATTTTGATACTCTGATCGAAGGACTGGGCCACTTTATCATCGAGGATGCGGAGTACAAGCCGCTGGTGGCCAGCCGCACCGCTTCCGGCCACATCTTCGCCACACTGGAAAATGCGAAAAAGAACGATATCAATCCGGCAGATGTGGCGCGCGTTGATATCTATGCCTCCACCCGGGTCTCCGAACATACCGGGGATCCCTCCAAGAAGTATCCCTTCAACAAGGAGAGTGCGGATCACAGCATCTATTTCCTGACGGCCGTGGCACTGACAGACCGCGCGGTCGGCCTGAACCAGTATACTCCGGAAAAATACAATGACCCCGGCATCAAAGAACTGATCGGAAAAGTGGTTGTTCATGCGGATCCTGATCTCTTCGACAGGGATCACAAGGCAGGCGGACGTTCTGTGGTCACCATGAAGGATGGCACCGTTTACGACACCACTGTTCTGGAACCGGTGGGAGACAACACTACGAACCCTATCTCTGACAAGCAGCTGGAGGATAAGTTCTTTGACTGTGCGGAGCGGGTGATGCCCAGAGCTCAGGCGGAGAAGATCCGCGATGCCATCTGGAACATCGATTCCTTTGACAATATCGGCGATTTTATGGAAATGCTGAAGTTCTGATAAAGCGAGAGGAGAGAACATTGGCTGAAAACCTGACAAGAAGAATCATCAGATCACATCTCGCTGCCGGAGACATGACCTCCGGCAGTGAGATCGCCCTTCGGATCGATCAGACACTGACACAGGATGCTACGGGTACCATGGCGTATCTGCAGTTTGAGAGCATCGGAATCCCCAGGGTGAAGACAGAACTATCTGTCAGCTACGTGGATCACAACTGTCTTCAGGTAGGATTCCGCAATGCGGATGACCATCGTTTCCTGCAGACGGTAGCGGACAAATACGGCATCTTCTATTCCAAACCCGGGAACGGGATCTGTCATCAGCTTCATATGGAAAGATTCGGAGTTCCCGGCAAGACCCTGCTGGGCTCTGACAGCCATACGCCCCATGCCGGATGCCTGGGAATGCTGGCGATGGGGGCAGGCGGCCTGGACATCGCGCTGGCCATGGCGGGACATCCTTTTCACGTAAAGATGCCGAAGGTGGTAAATGTGCGGCTGATCGGAAAATTAAAACCGTATGTTGCCGCCAAGGATGTTATCCTGGAACTGCTGCGGCGCTTTTCCGTCAAGGGCGGTGTAGGAAAGGTCTTCGAATACAGCGGGCCCGGAGCGGCTTCCCTGACGGTTCCTCAGAGAGCGACCATCTGCAATATGGGCGCAGAACTGGGACTTACCACATCGATTTTTCCTGCGGATGAGCAGACCCGGCGCTTCTTGAAAGCGGAGGGACGGGAGGAGAGCTTCCGAGAACTGAGCACAGGAGAAGGGATGGAGTATGATGAAACGGTTGAGGTGGATCTGTCCTCCCTGGAGCCTCTGGTGGCGCAGCCCCATATGCCGGACCGGGTGGTACCGGTAACGGAGCTGGTAGGGAAAAAGGTAAATCAGGTATGGGTAGGATCCTGCACCAATGCCAATTATCACGATATCGTCAGTGTGGCAAAGATTCTGAAGGGGCGTCATGTTCATCCCGATGTCAGCTTCAGTGTCAGCGTCGCCTCGCGGCAGGTGCTGCATATGCTGGCGGAGGAGGGATATCTCGGGGATATCATTGATGCCGGCACCCGTATCCTGGAGCTTACCTGCGGCCCCTGCGGCGGAAACGGCCAGGCGCCATGCTCCGGAGGCGTCAGCGTGCGCACAAACAACCGGAATTTTCAGGGGCGGTCCGGAACAAAGGATGCCGGCGTTTATCTGGTGAGCCCGGAGACTGCGGCTGCTACTGCCCTGGCGGGAACCTTTGTCACCGCGGCTGAGTATGCAGAACAGCTGTCAGACTACAGGGAGCCGGAACACTATTATGTTGACGACAGCATGATCTATGCACCTTCGGCGGACGGAAGTAAGGTTGAGGTACTTAAGGGACCGAACATTAAGGGACTTCCGGATTTCACACCGCTGCCGGATCGGATTCGGGGGGAAGCTGTGATTCGGGTGGAGGACAATATCTCGACGGATCATATCATCCCGGCGCTTCCGGAAATTGCCATGTATCGCTCGAATATCCCTGCCATTTCACAGTTTGTATTCCACGGCGTTGACCCGGCTTTTGCCGGCCGCTGTCAGGAAAAACAGGGCGGATTTATTATCGCAGGAAAGAACTACGGACAGGGGTCCAGCAGAGAACATGCAGCTCTTGCACCGAGGTATCTGGGCATCAAGGCAGTAATTGCGATCTCCTTCGCCCGGATACACAGTCAGAATTTGGCGAATTTCGGTATCCTGCCCCTGGAATTTGTTGACGAGACGGACTATCTGCGGATTGCGCAGGGAGATGTGCTGGAACTCTCGGGGCTGTATCAGGGGTTGCCGGAGAATACGATTGTTCTGAAAAACTGTACGAAAAATGAGGAATACCCACTCACTCATCACCTGAGTGATTATCAGATCCGTTCCATCCGGGCCGGCAGCGTACTGACGCTGGCTGCCCGCGCCACGGAGAGAGGAGATTGAGTCATGAATACATGCAGAGTATTTGTGCCCTACGGGGCACTGGGAACAGGGATCAGCGATGAGGCATTTGCCAATGGCATCGCCATGAACCCCGATATCATCTCGGTGGACGGCGGCTCCACCGACTCCGGTCCCTATTATCTGGGGAATGGCAAATGCAAATACGCCCGGGAGGCACTGAAGACCGACACCCGAAAGATGATCGTGGGTGCTCATCAGCTGGGAATTCCGATTACGATCGGGAGCTGCGGCACCTGCGGCGTGGACGAGGGCGTGGATTTTATGGAGGATATCTGCCGGGAGATTCTGGAGGAGGAAGGCTTTTCTGCGAAAATCACCAAGATCTATACTGAGCAGACGAAAGAAGAGATGAAGGCGAAGCTTGCAGAGGGAAAGATCCGGCCTCTGGGAACCAGGGTGGATGTGACGGAGGACATTCTGGACAGCTGCTCTCACATAGTGGCTGCCTCCGGTGTGGAGCCTTTCATCAAAGCGCTGAAGGACGGAGCAGACATCGTTCTCTGCGGGCGGGCCACGGATACTGCAGTATTGGCCTGTATGCCGATTATCAAGGGCTGCAGCGAGGCAGCGGCATGGCACGGAGCCAAGGTGTGCGAGTGCGGTGCTCTCTGCAGTACCAATCCTCAGAACGGAGGTATTTTCCTGACTGTGGATGAAACGGGGTTTGAAGTTCAGGCGACGGCAGCCGACAGCACATGCACTCCCTACACCGTCTCAGCACATCTGCTCTATGAAAATGCGGATCCCTTCCATCTGGTGGAGCCGGGCGTTGTAATTGACACCAGCCGGGCGGTATACACACAGCTTCCGGGCGGGAAAGTGCGTGTGGAGAACTCCGGAATAACAAAGTCGGATGTTTATACCATGAAGCTGGAGGGGGCTGGCCCCGCAGGATATCAGACCATCACGCTGGTAGGTATCCGGGACCGCATTATCATGAAGAATCCCCAGGATTGGCTGGATCGTCTGGCAGCGTTTGCCCAGGCGAAGCTAGACCGGCTGGGATTTGACCGGAAGAGATACTCCTTCTTACTCCGCCCCTATGGTTGGAACGCTGTCTACGGCGGAGACGTGCCAGAGGGGTATGTACCAAATGAAATCGGTGTACTGCTGACGGTAACTGCGGATGAGCAGGCACTGGCGACTCAGATCGCGAAGGTCATGAATCCGCTGCTGCTGCATTTTGAGGTGGCGAAAAATCGTCCCACTCCGTCCTTCGCATTTCCCTTCTCCCCGGCAGAGGTGGAAAAGGGAAGGATCTATGAGTTCAAGTTGTATCATGTGGTGGAGATGGAGGATCCTCTCTCCATGGTTCGAATGAGCACGGCGGTTGTGGGAAAAGGAGGTGCGAACTGATGGCAAGTATCGGTGAAACAGCGTATTACGTCCGCTCTAAAAATGCGGGACCCTTTATGGTGACAGTGGATATTTTCTGCGGTGATCCGGAGACTTTTGCAAAGATCTCGGCTTCTCCGAACCTGTCAAAAGAGAAAATCGCAGAGGTTTATCTGGTCCGCCCGGAGGAAGTGAAGATTTTTTATATTGAAAATCTGAATGTAATTAAGGTGTCCTATCCGAGAAGACTGCCTCAGGGACAGAAATACGAACGGGATATGCACGCCGGCCAGCAGTATGTGCAGATCTCGGAGCTGGAAGTCTGATGTGAGAAATCGTTGGTCCGCCCGCAATATGAGGCGGGCGGATCCGGATGAGAGTATAATTCTTGAACGAGGAGAGAAACCATGGAGAAAATAAAAAAAGCGCGGGGAGGAAATGACCCGCTGGTGACAATACTCGTTATTATCGTTTGTGCAGTGATCCTGACATGGATCATTCCTGCCGGTGAATTTGCGGAAAGTGTGGATGAAGCCGGTAATACTGTTATTGATATTCTGACTTTTCACACGGTAGACAGTTCTCCGGTGAGCGTTCTGTCCATTCCTGTATTGATCATGCAGGCATTTGAGAAGTGTATCAGTATCATCGTGCTGATCGCTGCTGGATCCGGAGCATTTGAGGTGGTTCGGCGTACCGGTACCATCGACTCCATCATCGGTCTGACACTGGAAAAAACCAAGGGGAACGGAAAGAAGGCCCTGTGGATCGTGTCGCTGATCTTTACGCTTCTGTCCTGTGCCGTGATTCCGCACGTATTTATTCCCTTCACTCCCATGTGTATTTCTCTGGCACTGGCGCTGGGATATGACGATTTTACCGGGACCGCACTGGTTCTTCTGGCTACGGTGGTGGGAGGAGCAACCGGTTCTCCGATTGCACCCGGCACCGTGGCAGCTCAGAGTATGCTGGGGCTCCCCGCTTACTCCGGGATTCAGTATCGTTTCGTGATCATGGTATTATACTATTTCGTCACCATGTTTTACCTGATCCGCTATGCGGAGAAGGTGCGCAAAAATCCTGCTTCCAGTGTGGTGGCCGGGATGAGCGATGACCGGAAGCGGCAGATCGAATCTCTGAAGGCGGCGGACTACTCCAAGGTCACTACGAATCATATTCTGGTGATGGCAGTGATGGTGGCCACCTTTGCTACGGTTATTTACGGTGGTTTCTCCCTTGGATGGGGGAACTATCAGATCGCTGCAGCCTTCTTTGTCATGGGACTTATCTGCGGATTGATCGGAAAGATGAATCCCGCGGCGATTTCCAAGGGATTTGTGGATGGCGTCAAGGCACTGACCAGCACTTACATCATCATCGGGATGGCTACTGCGGTAACCAGTATTCTCTCCGGTGGAAATATCATCAATACTATTATCTATTATCTCTGCAAGGGACTGAGTCATTGGCCGGTGATTGTGGCGCCCATAGGTATCATGTTCGCCGTAGCTATCGTGAATCTGTTTGTTCCCTCTATGAACGGTAAGATGCCGCTG
This sequence comes from uncultured Clostridia bacterium, assembly GCA_946623485.1. Lineage (GTDB taxonomy): Bacteria > Bacillota > Clostridia > Lachnospirales > Lachnospiraceae > Porcincola. Next base: position 472 of record CAMORF010000035.1, on the reverse strand, counting down.
GTCTTCCCGATTCTGGGACCAGTATGTAAGGTCCTGGGTATTAACCAACAGTTACTGGTAATCACTTACGCGTTTGGAGACAGTTTTACCAACTTCATTCTGCCTTATAACAGTGCATTGGTAGGTTTCATCGAGGCCGGGCACGTTACGTATGGACAGTGGATCAAGTTCTTCAAAGGGCTTCTGGCACTGTGGTTTCTGCTCGGCGCTGTGATCCTGGTGGCACTGCAGCTGATCGGCATCGGACCATTCTAAGATGATTAGTTAAGAGGCCATTAAAAACAACAGACCTGGCAAACTACCAGGTCTGTTGTTTTTGTACGCGCGCCATGGGCACGCTCTAACGGGTGAAAGTCCCGAGCGCACATAGGCAACGACGAAGCGCATAGCCGAACAGCAAGGGTGTCCATCGTGAGATGGAATCTGAAGGAAGCTGTAAGCAAACCTCTGACCTGACGGACAGGAACCGCAT
>CAMORF010000034.1 GCA_946623485.1 uncultured Clostridia bacterium | reverse complement strand
AGGATAATGCCTTCCGGAGTGGATTTAATGACCGGCTCCATGGCTTTCCTGCTCCCTGACCTGAGGCCAGTACATTCTGCGGAATTCCGACGGGGTGCAGCCCTTCATGATCTTGAACATGCGGATGAAGGAGGAGATGCTGTTGAATCCGCTGGACAGCGCGACGTCAGTCACGGATAATGACATATCGGATAAGGATCGCTCTGCGTGAGTGATCCTTTTTTGATTGAGGTATTTATAGAAGGTTGTGCCGGTGAACTGCTTGAACAGCCGTGTAAAATGATATTTTGAGAATCCGGAATAGGATGCTGCGTCCTCCAGTGAAAGGTTCTCCAAGCAGTGCTCATCGATATAACTGCATACCTCCATGAATTTTTCCACATACTTTTTCTGCCTTAGCTCATCTGCCGCGAACCGCTGCGTGTTCTGCGCCCGGCTTCTTCCGATCAATACGAATATCTCAAGAAGCATGGAATAGATCGATGCTTCAAAGAAGGCTCCGCTTTCCAGATACTCCTGCTCGATCTGTTCCACAAGCTCATGGATCCGGTCATAGGCATCCGGAAATGACTGCTTTGTAATGAGCAGGCCCGGCTGGATGATCGTGAGGATGGCATCGACTTCCCTGAGATTCAGGACGGACGTGATCTCTGCCTGGATGATATAGCGTTCCCCTTCGCAGGCATCATAATGATGCAGGACGCCGGGGCAGAGAATCAGGATCTCTCCTTCCCCAAGCGTTACGCGAAGATCTGCGTATTCCACCCGGTACTCTTTGTGCACAGGCATGACAATCTCAATGGGTGAATGCCAGTGCATGGGATACTCTTCATACTGAATATTGTCATAGATCTTCAGGTTTGTGTTCTTACGGTAATTGACCGTTTCGTGGGTACCCTCCAGATGCTCTATCATAAATCAGCCCTCCGTCATGCATTCGCGAGCCAGGTTCTGCGGCAGATGAAAACTGCTGCAGGCATCATCTGCAGTCTCATCAGCAGCTTCATCAGCAGTCTCTTCTGCAGCTTCGTCAGCAGCTCCATTAGCAGTTTTATCTGTAGTTTTATCCTGCAGTCAGATGATTGCTGTGAGATTAGGATAGAATAATTGCGCATGCCTGTCAACTGGAATCACATAAAACATGGAGATGGGCTCTGATATATGGGGAAAAACACGGTTTCCGAAAAATGAATATAGATGATATGCACAAAACGATTCGCTTAACATTGTTGAAAATGAATAATATGTCAATTTCGCAGATTGAGAAAACGCAATAAATCGTAATTTATGAGCAAGAATTCGGATGAGAAGAATAGCAGGTTCTGATACATTGAAACCAACAAAAGTGCAACGATTGAGCAATTGTTGGGGGATAGGCTGAATTGTTGCGCAGCAAGCAGGTTCTGCAGCCAATATTAAGGAGGATATTATGAGAAGAAAAGTTTTGTCTGTCATGTTGTCCCTTTCCATGGCCGCCGGGCTGATGGCATCGGTTCCGATGACCGCCGCGGCAGATGAAGAAGTACAGGAGATTACCTGGATGTTCTGGGATGACCTGGATGCGTCGGAAGATAATATCACGAAGGGATTCAAGGAGGTAATCGACCGCTTCAATGAAGATTATGACGGCGTGTATCATGTCACTCCGATTACCACGACACTGGAGGAATATTACACACAGTTGAATGCTCTGGTAGACGCGGATCAGACACCGGATGTATTCATTGTCAGCCCGGGCCCGAACCTGACGGATTATGTAGCTCCCGGTGTCGTGGCTCCGCTGGATGAATACCTGGAAGAGGATGGATGGAAGGAAACTTTCTCCAGCGATGCGGTGTTCGCGCAGCAGACTTATGACGGCGAGATCTATGCGATTCCGCTCAACATCGCCGCAGCGTGTGTATTTTACAACAAAGAGATCTTTGAAGAGGCAGGCGTAGAGGTTCCGGAGACCTATGATGAGCTCCTGGAGGTTTGCGAGCAGATCAAGGAAGCCGGATATACGCCGATCACCATCAGCGCCGGAACCGCATGGTGCCTGTCCATGCTGGCTGGCTACCTGTGTGACAGAGAGGGCGTTGACCTGGCAGCAATCAATGCGGGAGAAGAGAGCTGGAACAATGAGAAGACCGTCGCGGCTGGCGAGAAGCTTCTTGAACTGTCCCAGTACTTCCAGGAAACAGCGGCCGGCGATTCCAATGATGACGCGACTGCGGCTCTGTATTTTGAGGAAGCGGCAATCCTGATCCAGGGATCCTGGGCGATCGGCCAGATGAACGGCGCGAATCCGGATTTCGAAGAGAAGTGCGGCGTATTCCAGTTCCCGGCAATTGAGGGAGGAAATGATCCGAACAGAGTCATTGCGAAGTCTGATTCTCTGGCAATGAGCTCTTCCACCGAGTCTCCGGAAGCGTGCATCGCCCTCATGAAGTACTTTACCGATGATGAGGCACAGAGGTATACCGCAGAAGTCGGCGGAAAGATCCCGGTTACAAAGGTTGAGTACGACGCTTCCGTCGCTCCGGCTCAGTTGGCGGATGTGATGGATATCTTTGAAAACGCTACCGGAACCTTCGGATTCTACAATGAGTCACTGGTTTCCTCCGATGCGGGTGCTGAGTTTGATAACCACATGGTAGCGATCTTCCAGCAGGAGGAGACTCCGGAGGAAGCGTTCCAGGCTGTGGAAGACTGGTATGTTGAGAACGGCTACAGGTAATAGACGGTAGGTTAGGCCGGCATTGCAGCCGGAACTGGAGCATGATCCGGCGGCATTGAGATAAGACGAAGATGCCTGTCATCGAGGATGGGAAACGGGATATTCTCAAGCCAGAGGCGGGGCTGCCCGGAGGCAGTCCCGCCTCTTTCCATAGCCGGAGGGGTTCCGTTGATTCGAAATAACATTGATACGGAGAGATAAGTTATGGATAAACTGCTGAGGAACAAGAAGGCAATTTTCGTTTTCGTCGCCCCGGCGCTGATATTGTTTACGGCAGTGCTGTTCATACCGATCGGCACATCCTTCTATTATGCGCTTTGCGACTATGACAAGGTGACAAGAAGCTATTCCTTCATCGGGTTTGGCAATTTCATCAACCTGGCAAAGGATAAGGACATGTTTATCGCATTGAAGAACTCCTTGTTCTTCCTGGTGTTCTCGTGCGTTTCCCAGTTGATCATGGGCTTGCTTCTTGCCGCGCTTCTGACCAATATCAAAGTGGGAAGAAACCTGTTCAAGAATGTCATCTACCTGCCATGCGTATTGTCTTCCGCGGCGCTTGGTCTTCTGTGGGCGTTTTTGTTCCATGCCAAGGTCGGCATTAACAACCTGCTTGCTAATTTCGGAATCCAGGGACCGGCATGGCTGTATTCCACTTCAGGTTTTATCACGCTTCCCATGTGGGTTATCGCGTTTGTATCGCTGTGGCAATATGTGGGTCAGTCCATGATGCTGTATATGGCGCAGATCTCCGGCATTAATAAAACTCTTTATGAAGCTTCTTACATTGACGGTGCGACAAAGATGCAGGCGTTCCGCTACATTACGCTTCCGTTGGTGAAACCGATGATCGGAACCGCGATGAGCCTGAACGCGATTGGCTCCCTGAAATTCTTTGACCTGATCTACTCAATGCTGGGGGATAAGACAGAGAATCTGAAAATGGATGTGCTTGCCACCTTCCTGTACCGCACCGGTTTTTCCAGCAAGGGCGGAAACCACTATGGGAAGGCAAGTGCCATCGGCGTGATCCTGGTTGCCCTGTGCCTGCTGGCGACTGCGATTATCAATAAGCTGTTCAAGACAGAGAATTACGAGATGTGAGGAGGAAGGGAAATGGATCACAAGAAAAATAAGAAACCGGTTAAGATTTCCACCGTACTGATCTATGTTTTTTTCCTCTTTATGATGGTGGTCTACCTGGCGCCGCTTGTATGGATCGGAATGACTTCCCTGAAGACAAGGGCGGAGATCTACAAGTCTCCATTTGGCTGGCCGGAAGCTTTCCAGTGGGAGAACTACGCGGTCGCGTGGAAAGCCGGAAAGCTTGGGATCGCGATGCTGAATTCCCTGTTTGTCTGCGTGATTACACTGCTTTTAACGATGATCATCGGGTCCATGGCGGCGTTTGCCATAGCGAGGATGCGCTGGAAGTTGTCCGGCGCTGCGATGATTTATATTCTGGTTGGCATGATGATCCCGGTTCACTGCGTGCTGATTCCGCTGTTTGTACGGTTCGCAAAGCTGGGGCTGACAAACAACCTTTGGGGGCTGATCCTGCCATACCTGACATTCTCCTTGCCGACCTGTGTGTTCATCATGGCGGGGTTCTTCCGGAGCATCCCGAATGATCTTCTGGAATCTGCCTGCATGGATGGATGCACGATCTATCAGGTGTTCTTCCGGATCTGCTTTCCGCTGGCCAGGACCGGCCTGTTTGTGACCGGACTGATGACATTTGTCGGAAACTGGAACGAGCTGCTGCTGGCATTGGTTTTCATGTCAGATGATATGAAAAAAACGCTTCCGGTTGCCCTGACGAAATTTGTAACGCCTTATCAGACAAATTATGATAAGATGTTCCCCGCGATTATGATCGCGATTATTCCGACGATTATTGTCTACTCCCTGTTCAGCAACCAGATTGTTGACGGATTGACCGCCGGCGCTGTGAAGAGCTGACTTCTGCATCACAGCAGGGAGCTGTGAACCGCAGCCCTTGCATGTAAGAGGAAGATATGACAACGGAGTGGCTTGAGCACAGGAGAAAGAATGGAGAGAGGCGTACAAACAGGGCCTGATGCCAGGAGGAAGAACGGTGAAAGGCGCATAAACAAGGCTTGAGGCCTGGAGGAAGAACGGTGGAAGGCGCATAGACATGGCTTGATGCCTGGAGAAGGAAGAATGTAAATAAGGCTTGGGGCCTGGAGGAAGAACGGTGGAAGGCGCATGAACAGGGCTGAGCCCTGCAAAACGAAGAATGGTATGCAGAAAAGCTGAGGTTTGCAGATGGATAGAGAATATGCAAGAGAACGGGCTCACATACTTGTTTCAAAGATGACGGTCGCTGAAAAGATGAGTCAACTGCGTTATGATTCTCCGGAGATTGCGCGGCTGAACATCCCGGCATATAACTGGTGGAATGAGGGGCTTCATGGCGTTGCCAGGGCAGGCACGGCGACCAGCTTCCCTCAGGCAATCGGAATGGGAGCAACCTTTGATGAAGCGCTTCTGGGAGAGATCGGGGGCGTGATCGCAACGGAAGGACGTGCAAAATATAATGCCTACAGCGCGTTCGGCGACCGGGATATCTACAAAGGGCTGACCTTCTGGTCTCCGAACATCAACATTTTCCGTGATCCCAGGTGGGGGAGGGGGCAGGAAACCTACGGGGAGGATCCGTACCTGACCGGAACCTTGGGCGTATCTTTCGTAAAAGGATTGCAGGGAAATGGGGAATATCTCAAGGCGGCTGCCTGCGCAAAGCATTTTGCGGTGCATTCCGGCCCGGAGGCAATCCGCCATAGCTTTGATGCGCGGGCAAATGAGAAAGATATGGCGGAGACCTATCTGCCGGCGTTCCGCCGCCTGGTGCAGGAGGCAGATGTTGAAGCAGTCATGGGCTGCTATAACCGTGTGAACGGGGAACCTGCATGCGGCAGCAGGACGCTGCTTGGAAAGATCCTGCGGGGCACATGGAAGTTCCAGGGGCATGTGGTTTCCGATTGCTGGGCGATTGCGGATTTCCATCTGCATCACCACGTAACCCCGGATGCGGTGCACAGCGCGGCGATGGCGGTAAACGAGGGCTGTGACCTGAACTGCGGGGACACCTACCAGGTCTTGCCGGATGCATTTGCCCAGGGACTGATCACGGAGGAAAGGATCACAGAAGCGGCGGAGCGGCTGTTTACGACAAGGTTCCTGCTGGGGCTGTTCGATGAGACGGAATATGATGAGATTCCGTACAGCGTGGTGGAATGTCCGGAGCATCTGGCTCTGGCGCAGCGCTGCGCGGAGGAGTCTATCGTTCTTTTGAAAAATGACGGAGTGCTTCCGCTGGATCTGAATCGGATCCGCACGCTCGGGGTCGTGGGGCCGAACGCGGATTCCCGTGCTGCCCTGGTCGGGAACTATCATGGAACCAGCAGCGAGTATATCACGGTGCTGGAGGGATTGAGGCGGGTCAGCCCGGAGGGGCTTCGCATCCTTTATTCGGAAGGCTGCGCGCTGAATGCTTCTAAGGTTGAGCATCTTGCCTATGAAAATGACCGCCTGAGCGAGGCGATGATTGTGACCAGCCAGTCAGATGTAACGGTCGTTGTCGTCGGCCTCAATGAAACATTGGAGGGAGAGGAAGGCGATACCGGAAACAGCGCAGCCTCCGGTGACAAGACCGACCTGTCTCTGCCACCGTCCCAGCAGGCGCTCCTGCATGCCGTGGCTGCCCAGGCGAAGGAGGACGGGAAGAAGACGGTTTTGTGCCTGATGGCAGGAAGCGACCTGGATCTTTCATTTGCGCAGGAGAACTTTGACGCGGTTCTGATGCTTTGGTATCCCGGCGCGCGGGGCGGGCTTGCGGCAGCGAGAATCCTCACAGGGGCGGTATCACCATCCGGAAAGCTGAACGTGACATTCTACGATCCAGAGCGGCCGCTGCCGGAGTTTACGGATTATTCCATGAAGGACCGGACCTACCGCTATCTCGGCGCAAAACCGCAGTATCCTTTTGGATACGGACTCACCTACGCGGACGTGGAGGTGACAGAGGCGGAATATCTGGGGATGGATGAAGAAGGCAGGGCAAGCATGCGTGTTACCTTTACAAACCACAGCGCGGTGCCGACCAGGGATGTGATCCAGGTTTATGTGGATCCTGTGGAGTCTCCCCACAGAACACCCAACCCCAGACTGTGCGGCTTCCTGAAGGTAGATGTTCCCGCAAACGCAAGCACGCAGTGTAAGATCATACTGGATGCGGACACCTTCCGCGTGGTCAATGAGAGAGGGGAATACGTGCCTGGCGGAAACCGGTATCTGTTTTATGTCGCCGCCAGCGGCCCGGATGAACGAAGCCGTGAACTGACCGGGAAAAGCCCGGCACAGGTGACAGTGACGCCGGGCTGAAGATTGCTGTTGTAACTGTTGTTACTGTTTGACAGGTTTCGTAAAAATATTTCGTAAAATTTGGTTGATAATCATATGTAATCTGCTATAATGAAATCGGGTGGGATAGTTACGGAAAAGGTGGCAGAAAGCATTGCTTTTATGCCTGTTTTGATGTAGGGGTGCAGCAAATAGAAACGTGGATTCCACCTACGGTCCGGCGAGGGACGACAAGTCCCGGCCGGATCGTTTTTGTGTTATAAGCCTCCTGTTCACGGCCGTTCTGTAACAATAAGGAGCTGTTCAGAAATAACCTGTTTCTGAACAGCTCTTAAGGCTCTGTCGCGTAACGGACAGGAGCGGACGCCTGTGAAGACGAAACCGCTCCTGCCGGGTGCATGTTTTTCCGGTCAGGAGGCTGGATCCTCAGGATCTCGGGGAAGACCCGTCGGGCCGTCCTGCCGGGAAAACATGCGATTATATAGTTTTTTCTACGAGAGAAACCATATATATCATAAGTTTTTTTCCACAGGAAAGAAAGAGGTTTTTCGTACGAACTTTTGCCGGCTTTTTTTCATCTTCTTAGAAGATTTGTTTAAAAAAGGTGCTTTGAGTGATATGATAAAGATGATACCGGCTATGCATAAATCAGCATAACCTGCGGAAAGGGAGAGAGTGCCAATGGAAAGTGATAAGAAGATGCATTTTGGAAAAGACGATTTCCGGCGGATCGCCTTGTGCGTTCTGTCGGGTGCCATGATTTCATTGAACCTTCAGATGTTAGTCCGATCGGGCGGGCTGTATCCGGGCGGGCTGTCCGGGACAACGATTCTGATCCAGGATATATTTAAAAAGTTCCAGGGCATCAATATTCCCTATGGCCGGTTGTACATGCTGCTCAACCTTCCGCCGGTTTGGCTGGGACTGCGTAAGATCGGAAAGAAGTTTACGCTCTATACGTTTATCACGATAGGCGTAGTCACGCTGCTGACGGAAATGATACCGTCTTATACGATCACGGATGACCCGCTTCTGATCAGTGTGTTCGGCGGAATCATTAACGGGGCTTCCATTGCTGTTGCGCTGTCAGCCGGGGCAACGACAGGAGGAACGGATTTCGTATCGATCTACCTGACAGAGAATACGCCGCTTGACGGGTTTACAGTCATCCTCGGATTCAATGCGGTGATGCTGAGCGTAGCAGGCTTTTTGTTCGGATGGGAAAGAGCCCTGTATTCCATCATTTTCCAGTATGCGACGACCCAGGTGGTGCATTTTCTCAACAACCGATACAAGAAGGATACGGTGTTTGTGGTCACGGATCATCCGAACGAGATTGTTGGCTGCCTGAACAGATGTGTCAAACATGGGATCACGGAGATGAAGGTGCTGGGCGCCTATAAAGGGGAAGAGCGGACATTAATCTATACCGTAATCTCTTCCCCGGAGCTGAAGAAGGTCCTCAAGACCCTGAAGGAGACGGATCCACATGCCTTCGTGAATGTGATCCGTACAGAGCGGGTAACCGGGAGATTCTATATCAAACCGAATGACTAATACGTCAACTGACAACAACGCAGCAAATACATGCGAAGACAAGCCAGATGCATGAGTTATTTCTCTACAGAACCTACCTATGTGAGTGATTTTCGGGCTGTGTGATCGGATGAAAAGACAGAAGTACAAGTTATTCCGTGACAGATCCTAAGGATCTTTGTGCCTTTGGCTGCCTTCAGGTTCAGAACGCTTTGCGTTCTGCGCAATGGGGAGCGGTGAATGGATATGATTATGAGAGGAAAGGAGCTTCACATTGCTTCAGGATATTTATCCCCATATATATCACTGCGAATATCAGACTCGGAGACCGGAAGACCGGGATTTGATGATTTTGATTCATGGGAACCAGGTGCTCATGGAAGGAGAGTCGCTTCCGACTGTGGCCCGGATCCGAGCCATCTGCCCGGAGGTCGTCGAACATGCCTTTTATCTGTTTTCGATCGATGAGCAAGGGTACTTCAGTGCACCGGCCGGCTTGTGGAAGGATGATCTTGCGGGGGGCAGCCATTCCGGGCAGAGTGATCCGGCAGGAGGCAGCTGTTCCGGGCAGAGCGATCCGGCGGGGGGCAGCCGTTCCGGGCAGAGCGATCCGGAAGATGCTGCCTGTTCCTGGAAGAGCGTGATGGCGTTGCGGGAAGCGGAGGATGATTATCATTCCTTTGGCGGATCTGTGGGCTGGCAGCTCGCGAATTGGTATGATCTGCACAGGTACTGCGGACGGTGCGGGAAGGAGACCATCCATGCGCAGCATGAAAGGGCCATTATCTGCCCGTCCTGCGGACATTCGTATTATCCGAGGATTTCCCCTGTTGTCATTATTGCGATTATAGATGGCGACCGGATCCTGCTTACCCGATATAACCGCAGTGGATACAGGAGGCATGCGCTGGTTGCCGGGTTTGTGGAGATTGGAGAGACACTGGAGGATGCGGTGCGCCGGGAGGTCATGGAGGAGGTAGGACTCAGCGTAAAGAACATCCGGTATGTCGAATCCCAGCCATGGCCGTTCTCGTCTTCTCTGATTGCAGGATTCTGCGCTGAGGTTGACGGAGATGTGACAGTGCATCTGAATATGGACGGCGGAGAAGAGCTGGCAGAGGCGGTCTGGGTTTCCCGGGATGAACTGGAAATCGAGGACAACAATGTCTCGCTGACCTGGGACATGATTCGAAAGTTCAAGGAAGGGGCATTGCGAATATTTATGTAAAATGCAGAATTATTATACAAAAAACGGCTTGGATTTCTATTAATAAATAACGGGAGAGATCTCCTGCTTGCGGGGAAGATGTGATAAACTGTTTCTGTTAATGAAAAGTAACTGTTCGTACCTCCATTGCCGGAAATCAAAATGTTCTTCGCTGAGGCGCTGAACAGCTACAGGAAAAGCATGATGCACGCGGCAGCGGCCTCGAAGCATTCAGAGAAGGGCGCTGCAGAGATTTAGGAGGAAATGCACATGGACAATAATCACAGACCCGACTCAATGGAGCGGATTACTACGACACAGCAGGCATTGTCATTTATTGATGATCAGGTAGACCGGATCCGCAGTCAGGTAGGGGACGGGAAGGTTCTTCTGGCACTTTCCGGAGGCGTGGACTCCTCCGTGGTGGCAGCGCTTCTGATCAAGGCGATCGGAAGACAGCTTGTCTGCGTGCATGTCAATCATGGCCTTCTTCGCAAAGGGGAGCCGGAACAGGTGATTCGGGTTTTCCGGGATGAGATGAACGCGAACCTGATTTATGTGGACGCGGTTGACCGGTTCCTGGATCTTCTGGCAGGGGTTACAGACCCGGAACAGAAACGACACATCATCGGAGAGGAATTTATCAAGGTCTTCGCGGAGGAAGCCAAAAAGCAGGAAGGAATTTCCTTCCTCGCGCAAGGAACCATTTATCCGGATATCCTGGAAAGCGAGCAGGGGATCAAGGCCCATCACAATGTGGGCGGCCTTCCGGAGGAACTGGACTTTGAACTGGTTGAGCCGGTGAAACTGCTCTTTAAGGATGAGGTGCGTGTTGTCGGGAAAGCCCTGGGGCTTCCGGACAGCATGGTTTACCGTCAGCCGTTCCCCGGCCCTGGTCTTGGCGTACGCTGCCCGGGTGCGATTACCCGTGACCGGCTGGAGGCAGTGCGGGAATCTGACGCAATCCTGAGAGAAGAGTTTGAGAAAAACGGGTTATCAGGAAAGGTGTGGCAGTACTTTACAGTCGTTCCGGACTTCAAGTCGACAGGCGTCAAGAATGGAAAACGGACCTTTGACTGGCCGTGCATCATTCGCGCGATCAATACGACAGATGTCATGGAAGTCACTGTAGAACATCTGCCTGATGAACTGATCGACCACCTTGTACAACGCATCATTTCGGAAGTCCCCGGAATCAACAGAGTGCTGTATGACTTCACTCCCAAGCCACCGGCAACGGTTGAGTACGAATAAGCGATAAAGTCTGGATAAGCGCATAAACAGGGCATTCCTG
>CAMORF010000033.1 GCA_946623485.1 uncultured Clostridia bacterium | reverse complement strand
TCCAGCCGGAAACCCAGGAAACATCGGCACAGACTTCTGCACAAACCGAGGCTCCGGCCCAGACAGAAGCTCCCGCAGAACCGCAGCAGACAGAAGCTACGGCGGAACCACAGCAGAGAGAACTGACGACCTTCACATTAAAGAACTCGACCATTGATGCCGTACAGAATCCGGATGGCAGCGGAGTACCCGTAACGGAAACCGCACAGGAGATTGCAGACCGGACGATTGCAGAAGCAGATGGAATGAAACTGCTGGAACTGGAAAGAGGGGCAACTGTCAGCATCACCGCTGATCCGGCTCCGGAAGGACAGCAGTTCCAGGAGTGGAAGGTCATCTCCACCGGAGAAGTTGCCACTTCGAGCCTGACGGACCCGACACTCGAACTGACGCTGAGTACGGATGATGTGTCAGTGGAGCCGGTCTACATGAGCATGCAGGCCGATGAGCCGCAGGTTCTGGAGCCTCAGGTCGCGATCGTACAGCCGGCGGAAGGCGGTGTGATCAATCTTACCGAGGTGAAGGCAGTAGACGGAAGCACGAACCAGTATACATATACACTGACTCCCCAGACCGGGTATCAGATTGACAGCTTCACCGCAACATTGGGAGGCGGAATCCTGGAAAGCTCCATCCTGTCAGCGGATAAGACAGTCCTGACGTTTACAGCCCTCAACAGCTTGGATCCGGGAGCAGTTACCGTATCCGCATCCCTGACGCTCGTGACACATAAGCTGACCGTCAAATCCGGCAGCGGCGACGGCTCCTACCAGCAGGGGGAAAAGGTTGTCATTACTGCCGATGCGCCGGAAAAGGGCTACAGGTTTAAGAACTGGACACTGAAGAGCGGAAGCGGCAGCATCGCTTCAGAAACCTCGTCGCAGACAACCTTTACGATGTCTTCTGAGGATGCGGTTGTAAAGGCACATTATGAGCTGATACCGTATACCCTGACAGTGAAGAACGGAACCGGCAGCGGATCCTTCCCGAAGGGAACCGTGGTTGACGTCGTACCGAACTTCCCGCCCTCCGGCAAGGAATTCGATCGCTGGGAGAAGACCAGCGGGAAAGTGAAGTTTGACAATCTCAACAGTTACTATGCGACGATCACCATGAGGGCAAATGACACAGTGGTGACTGCGCTTTATAAAGACGGTCCGGATCCGAACAATAACACGATTACAGGCCTTGAGAACGGAGCGGAATACCTCAAGAGCACGACGCTGACCTTTACCGCTGCCGGCGCCGGAATGGAAAACGACAATCCGAATCCGGGAGATTACCGGTACCGGCCTGCCAGCTATCAGATCGGCAGCGTGGGCGGATCCTGGACAGCATCCCCGTATACAACATCCATGGCAATCAATGCGGTTGGAGATTATACACTGACCGTCACCTATGCAAAGGATGTATATGACGGGAACACCTGGAATCCGGATGGAACGAATGTTACAAAGTCCATCACCTTCCATGTGGTAGATGCGCTCTCCGTCCGGACAGGCGATAGCAGCCCGTTGATTCCGCTGGCGATCGCAGGCGGCGCAGCGCTGCTCGTCATCATCGCGTTGGTTGTGGTGCTGCTCAGAAAGCGCAGAAAGTAATATGACACATTTAAGATGAGCAGTGATTCATGAGCAGACCCTAAGCAGAAAACCCCTTCCGGCTTTCATGGCCGGAAGGGGTTTTCTGGAGCTTTCGAGATACTCATAGACAGAACGAAAAGAATCTGAGACTGGAAGACATCTGCCAGGTTTTTTGGATCTTCAGAGATATTCATAGACAGAACCGATGCAGGATCTCAGAGATTCCCCCGTGGTTGTTGTCATTCATGGTCACGTAATCAGCCTGCGCTTTCAGCGCGTCATCCGCGTTTTGCATCGCACAGCCGATTCCGGCGGCAAGGATCATCGGAAGGTCATTTTCCGCATCCCCTGCACTGACAGTGTTTTGAATCGGAATTCCTGTTTTCTGTGAGATAAAACGCAGGGAAGATCCTTTGTTTACGCCTGGAAGAACAATTTCGAGAAGCCAGGGATTGGACTGGAAGCAGTCCATGCGGCCCTTCATCTGCTGTTCAAAGTGCTTCCGGAAACGGGTGATGTTTTCCGGATGGTCAAAATCCAGGCATAATAGCTTGGGGGGCGGCGCGATCTTTGCGTCCCGGATATTCGGGTAAAGCTCCAGCGGAAGATTCTGGATTGCGAGATAGCGCCTCAGGGATGCATTGTCCGTCTCGGAGACAACAGAAGTATCCGTATAGGTCTGGATATGGATTCCAAATGCCCTTGCCAGGTCAAACGCTTCTATCATCAGTTCAAGCGGAACACAGTGCCTGAGCAGTTCCTGCGCATGAAAAGTATCATATACGATTGCGCCGTTGCTGCTGCTGATCCAGAGGTTTTCAAGTCCGTACAGGCCGACATCAACCAGAAGGTTCCGCGCGCCGGAGAGAGCCCGTCCGGTTGAGATCACAAAGAGATTGCCGCGGCTGAGGAATTCATGGATTGCAAGACGGTTTTCCTCTCCGAGGGATTTGTCGGTGTTCACAAGTGTTTCATCGATATCCGAAAAGAACAGTATTTTTCCATCGAGCTTCTGATCAGTCATGTTTCAGATCCATAGCCTTTCATTTATGACGGAACAATCCTATGACGGAATGAGGAATACAGAGCATTCCGAATCGTAGGGGTGCTGAATAGTTACCGAAGATTAAGAACCTGGGATCAGGTTAGAGAAAGTATAGAAAAAAGCCGGCCGCCTTGTCAATCTGCACGGATGTGGATATACTCTTTTTTGTTGGAAAAAAAGGAAACTGGAGAGATGGCGGAATATGACGGAGCGATTATATTACCAAGACGCTTATATCAAAGAATTTAACGCCTGTGTGACAGGCTGCGGGAAGGACAGGAATCAGGACAGGTACCGGATTACCCTGGACAGGTCTGCTTTCTATCCGGAAGGCGGAGGACAGAGCGGCGACAGGGGTGTCCTTGTCCTGCATGACAAGGCTTCAGAAAATGCATTCGCGGCAGCTCAGATCAGGGTGCTTGATACGCAGGAAGAAGGGGATGATATATACCTGATCTGCGCAGATGCTGTACCGGTGGGCACATCTGTCCGCGGGATCCTGGATTGGGAATACCGGTTTGACCGGATGCAGAATCATTCGGGAGAGCATATCGTGAGCGGGCTGATCCATGAACGTTATGGATATCATAATGTTGGCTTTCATATGAGCCAGGACCGCATGACGATTGACCTGGATGGGGAGATCCCTGAGGATGGGCTTGCGGAGATCGAGAAACGTGCCAATGAAATTGTATGGGCCAATCTGCCGGTTATGACAGCGGTATACAGCCGGGAGGAAGCGGAAGGGATCGCCTACCGAAGCAAAAAGGAACTGGAAGGAGAGATCCGCGTGGTAACGATTCCCGGTGCGGATGTCTGTGCCTGCTGCGGAACCCATGTCGCCCATACCGGAGAGATCGGCGTAATCAAGATCCTGTCCCATGAAAGGTTTAAAGGCGGCGTCCGGATGGAGCTTGCCTGTGGAAGATGGGCCTATGAATTCCTGGCGCAGGTATTTTGCCAGAACCACGAAGTGTCCGTGCATCTGAGCAGCAGGATGATGGAGACCGGAAACGCTGCGAAGCGGTTAGTAGAGGAGCACTCGCGCCTGAAGGGAGACCTGATCGGCATGCGTTACCAGATGATTGAGCGAACGGCTGAAGAACTGGAAGGCGCCGGCAATGTGGTGATCTTCGCCCCCGGCATGGACGCGGTTATGGCACAAAAGCTGACCGCAAAAGTCATGGAAACGTGCGGGGGCAATGCATTTGCTTTTGCGGGATCCGAGGAAGAAGGATATAAGTATGCGGCAGGGCGAAAAGACGGCGACCTGAAGAACGTGATCAAAGAGATGAACCGGGCCCTGGATGGCAGAGGAGGCGGGAAACCGTTTTTCCTGCAGGGCAGCGTTCAGGCAACACGCAGCCGGATCGAAGCATATTTTCTGGAAGCGGATCCTTCCATCAGCATTCATGAGCTGAGAATGTGATTTGATCACTGCGAATAATTATCTTATAACTGTGAATGCATTATAACTGTGAATGCAGGATGCCCATGGGATCGGAAACGCAGGACTGGTGTTTGAGCGGCAAATAGGGTATGATAACAAAGCCTGGAGCAATCCGGAATATGAGAACCGAGCATGAGAACCGAACGTGAAGAGATAAGGCGGGAAAGCAGATGTGGCTCCCGCAAAGAAAGGAGTCCTGGCTGAAATGAAAGGAATTATACTGGCAGGAGGCAGTGGTACCAGGTTGTATCCGCTTACCATGGTAACATCAAAGCAGCTTCTTCCAATCTATGATAAACCGATGATCTATTATCCGATGTCCGTGTTAATGACAGCAGGCATCAGGGATATCCTGATCATATCAACGCCGGCGGATACCCCGAGGTTTGAAGAACTGCTGGGGGACGGGCGCCAGTTCGGCGTCCATCTGTCATACAAGGTCCAGCCAAGCCCTGACGGCCTCGCACAGGCATTTGTGATCGGCGCGGATTTTATCGGAGAAGATACCGCGTGCATGATCCTGGGAGATAATATTTTCTTTGGGCACGGGTTAAAGCGCCGCCTGAAGCTTGCCGTGAAGCATGCCGAGAGCGGGGATGGCGCGACAGTGTTCGGATACTATGTGGATGACCCGGAGCGGTTTGGCATCGTTTCCTTCAACAAGGAAGGAAAAGCCGAGAGCATCGAAGAAAAACCCGCGCATCCCAGGAGCAATTATTGCGTGACCGGCCTGTACTTCTATGATAACCGTGTCGTGGAGTATGCCCGCAACCTGAAGCCAAGTGCCAGAGGGGAGCTGGAGATCACAGACCTGAACCGGATCTATCTGGAGAATGGCGCACTGAACGTCGAGGTACTTGGACAGGGCTTTACCTGGCTTGACACAGGGACACACGAATCCCTTGTGGATGCCACGAATTTTGTAAAAACCATCGAACAGCATGAGCACAGAAAGATTGCATGCCTGGAGGAGATCGCGTTCCGGAATGGCTGGATTACCCGGGAGGATGTTCTGAGCACTTACGAGGTATTAAAGAAAAACCAGTACGGGCAGTATCTGAAGGACGTACTGGATGGAAAATTCCTGGATGTGATCCAGTAGAATAAGGATCTGAAAACAATCAACCTGAGCAATTTTCCTGTCTTTTGTTGACATCGCAGGGCAGGATCCGGCTCCATAGCCCGCTTCCGATATCCGCTGAAGGGGAACGGGGATGGATCAGGCAAAATACCTCAGGGAAAGCGGAAGGAGAAACCGATATGACGATTATTGTAACAGGAGGAGCCGGCTTCATCGGCAGTAACTTTATATTTCACATGCTTGACAAGTACCCGGAATACAGAATCGTGTGCCTGGACTGTCTGACCTATGCCGGCAATCTGAGTCCCCTTGCCCCGGTGATGGACAATCCGAACTTCCGGTTTGTAAAGGAATCCATCACCGACAGAGAGGCTGTATACCGCCTGTTTGAAGAAGAGCATCCGGATATGGTTGTAAATTTTGCGGCGGAGAGCCATGTGGATCGATCCATCGTGAACCCGGACATATTCCTGGAGACCAATATCCGCGGGACAACCATCCTGATGGATGCCTGCAGGAAATACGGGATTACGCGTTATCATCAGGTTTCAACGGATGAAGTGTACGGGGATCTTCCCCTTGACCGGCCGGATCTTTTCTTCACGGAGACAACGCCGATCCATACCTCAAGCCCCTATTCCAGTTCAAAGGCTTCCGCGGATCTGTTTGTCCTGGCTTATCACCGTACCTACGGGCTGCCGGTTTCCATCTCCCGCTGCAGCAACAACTATGGGCCATATCATTTCCCGGAGAAGCTGATTCCGCTCATGATCATCAATGCGCTGCATGACAAGAGCCTGCCGGTATACGGGGAAGGGCTGAATGTCCGTGACTGGCTGTATGTGGAGGATCATTGCCGCGCAATCGACCTGATTATCCACAAGGGGCGCGTCGGGGAGGTTTATAATGTCGGCGGGCACAATGAGATGAGAAACATTGATATCGTCACCATGATCTGTGACGCGCTTGGCAAGCCGCATTCGCTGATCAGCCATGTGGAGGACCGCAAGGGACACGACATGCGCTATGCGATTGATCCGACCAAAATTCATGAAGAGCTTGGATGGCTTCCGGAGACAAAGTTCGAAGACGGAATCAAGAAGACCATCCGGTGGTATCTGGAGCATGAGGACTGGTGGCAGCCGATCATTTCCGGCGAATATCAGAACTATTATGAGAAAATGTACGGAGACCGAAAGAAGGTATGAGTATGAAGGTACTTGTAACCGGCGTGGCCGGGCAGCTTGGCCACGATGTGATGAATGAATTATCCGCACGGGGATATGAAGGAACCGGAACTGACCTTGCGCCGGAATATGCCGGGATTCAGGATGGTTCCGCCGTTACCGTCATGCCGTATGTCAGTCTTGACATCACTGACCGCCAGGCGGTCAGATCCGCTGTAAAGGATCTTGCTCCGGATGTCATCGTTCACTGCGCCGCATGGACGGCGGTGGATCTTGCGGAGGATGCGGACAAGGTTCAGAAGGTGAAGGCAGTCAATGTTGACGGTACGCGGAATATCGCGGAGGCTGCGGCGTCTGTCGGATCGAAGATTGTCTATCTGTCCACGGATTATGTTTTTGACGGAACCGGAACGAGGCCATGGAAGCCGGACGATCAGAACTACGCGCCGCTGAATGTGTACGGACAGACAAAGCTGGACGGGGAGAAGGCGGTCGCTTCCGCGACAGACCGGTATTTTATTGTGCGGATCGCCTGGGTGTTTGGCAGGAATGGCAAGAACTTCATCCGGACCATGCTGAATGTCGGGAAGAACCATGATGAGCTGCGCGTCGTAGATGACCAGATCGGTACCCCGACCTATACGCTGGATCTTTCATCGCTTCTTGTCGATATGATTGAAACGGAGAAGTATGGTTATTACCATGCGACAAATTCGGAGCTTTCCGGCGAGGAAGGCGGAGCTACAGCGGAGGGCACCAGGACAGGATATATCAGCTGGTATGATTTTGCGAAGGAGATTTTCCGGCAGGCGGCGCTTCTGGGACATGAGGAATATGATGAGGCGCATCTGAAGCTGATCCCTGTCTCTACGAAGGAGTACGGTGTGTCAAAGGCAAAACGGCCTTTCAACAGCAGGCTGGATAAGAGCAAGCTGACGGAGAACGGATTCAGCCTCCTTCCCGACTGGCAGGATGCGCTGGCGCGGTTCCTGCGGGAAATTGAGATCTGAAAGAAGAATCATACATAAGGTAAGGAGCTGGCGCGAAATAACATGTACAGATTGCAAGAGGTACAGATTGCAAGAGGTACAGGTTATTTCGGGACAGCTTCGCAGATAGGGAGCAGATACATGGGACAGATTACAGTTACAAAGGCACCGATTGAGGGACTTTATGTGATTGAGCCGGCGGTGCATGGAGACAGCCGCGGATATTTTATGGAGACTTACAATCAGAAGGACATGCATGAGGCTGGGCTCGACATGGTGTTCGTCCAGGACAATCAGTCCTGCTCTTCCAAAGGCGTGCTCCGCGGCCTTCATTTCCAGAAACAGCATCCCCAGGGAAAACTGGTGCGCGTGATCCGGGGCCGCGTCTTTGACGTTGCGGTGGACCTCAGAGCCGGGAGCAGTACTTTCGGGAAATGGTACGGGGTAGAACTGACCGAGGAGAATCATAAGCAGTTTTATATCTCAGAAGGCTTTGCCCATGGTTTCCTGGTTTTGTCTGATGTGGCAGAGTTCTGTTACAAATGTACGGATTTTTATCGTCCCGGAGATGAGGGCGGACTGGCATGGAATGATCCTTCCATCGGCATCGAATGGCCGGAACTGGAAGGGACATATCAGGGAAATGCCAAAGCCGGGGACTACCACCTGAAGGATGGGACTGCGCTGAATCTTTCCGAAAAGGATACAAAATGGGAGGTGCTTTCCAAGTCTTTCCATTTCGAAATGTGACGGAAGGCAGAGATGTCTCCGCCTGAACAGCTTTTAACTACATCGACTGACAACAACGCAGCAAATACATGCGAAGACAAGCCAGATGCATGAGTTATTTATCTACAGATCCTTAACTATGTGATTTTGTTGAAGCTGTGCGATCGGATGAGAGGACAAGCAAGATGTATAAGTGATTCAGCGACAGATCCTAAGACAAAAAAAGGATAGGGAAAATGGAACAGCCAAGATACAAAGAACAGATAGACGCATGGGTGGATGCCCATTCTGAACAGTTGCTGGAGGACCTGAAGCTGCTGGTCAGGATTCCTTCCGTAAAAGGGGAGCCGGAGGACGGCATGCCTTTCGGACGGATGCCGGCTCAGGCAGTCAGCGCGATGCAGTCCTTGATGGATGCGTATGGGCTCCGGACGACAAATTATGAGAATTATTGTGTCGCGGGTGATCTGGACGGCACCGGAGAGAAAAGGCTTGATATCCTGACGCACCTGGATGTTGTTCCGGTTTCAGATGAATGGACAAAGACAAAACCATATGAGCCTTCCGTAGAGGGAGACCGCATCTATGGGCGGGGAACCAGTGACGATAAAGGACCGGCAGTTGCCGCGCTATACGCGATGCGCTGCATCCGGGAACTGGGAATTCCCCTTGCCGGCGGCGTGCGTCTGATCTGCGGTTCTGATGAAGAAAGCGGATCGAAAGATCTGGCATATTATTATGAACGGGAGCAGGAGGCCTTATATTCGATCTCACCGGATGCGAATTATCCCCTGATCAATATAGAAAAGGGGAGGCTGTCAAAGACCTTCTGGAAGAAGGGGATGAAAGGCCGGACCGGCAGCGGGGACGGGAAGGCCTGTGTCGTGCGGATTGCTGCAGGAGATACGGCAAATATAGTTCCCGGAAGGGGAATCCTGGTTTTGTCCGGGGCTTCGGAGCAGGAGCTTGCACGCGCCGCCGCAAAGACCGGCGCGGCGGAAGACGCATTTTCCTGGAAGCGGCAGGGAGAAGAGCTTGTTGTCACGGTCCGGGGAAATACCGCGCATGCGGCTTTCCCGCAGGATGGGATCAACAGTGCGACCCTGATTCTTGCGTTATTGAGCCATCTCGATCTTTCGGATGAGGATGAAGGCACACAGACGCTGCGAAAGATCGGACAGCTGTGGCCGCATGGAGACCATTGCGGGGCAGCGCTGGGCGTTGATTACGCAGAGGAAGAGAGCGGCAGCCTTACGATGTCTTTGGACATCCTGGAATATGATTCCTCGCCGGAAGGCGCATGTGTGAAGGGATGCTTTGACTGCCGGGCTCCGCTGTGCTGCAATGACAGCAACCTTACCGCAAAGGTGAAGGCACGCCTGGAGGAGGCGGGGCTGGAGATGGAAGACGGGCCGATGGTGCCTGCGCATTATGTGAGCGCGGATTCGGAACTGGTTACGAAGCTCCTGGAGTCTTATGCGTTATACTTCGGGAAGGAGGGGAAACCCCTCGCGATCGGGGGCGGCACCTATGTGCATGGATTGGAACGGGGCGTTGCCTTTGGATGCTCGGTTCCGGAAGTGGACAACCGGATGCATGGGGATGATGAGTTCATGGAGATCTCCATGCTGATGAAAAGCACAAAAATCCTGGCCGACGCGATCCTGAGGCTGTGCGGGTAAGGATCTGTAAAATGCTGGTAAAACGCCGGTAAAACACTTGAAATTCAGCTTGTAAATCAACGAGCCATGCATTGATTTTTGGGGCATGGTTTGCTATGATGGGCACGTATTTCAGAAACACTATTGATAAGGGGCTAACGGATAAGGGGATGATAGGATGAGAAAGTTTGTAAAGAGAATTGCACTTGCAGCCTGTGTTGTGCTCAGCGCGCTGGCATTGACAGCGTGCTCGGGATCCGGGGGATCCTCCAAGGAGATTGATGTGAAAAAGACGGCGGATGAATTGAACACCTCCGTCATCACCACCGACAAGCTTACGGAGACAAAGAGTGACATGCTGGGGAGCATCTACTTCTTTGAGGACGGACAGGTCGAGATCAGCAGCGTATATATGAGCGGGAACGCCACCGCGGATGAGATCGTGGTCGTCTCGTGCAAAGATGAGGAGACCGCCAAGGAAGTGGAAGACCTCCTGAAGATGCGCGTGAAGAACCAGAAGGAACTGTTCTCCACCTACAACGCGGATGAGGCGGCGAAGCTGGACAAGGCGATCATCAAGACCAAGGGGAAATATGCAGTGCTGTGCGTGTGTGATGATTACGAAAAGGCAGAGAGCATCCTGAAGGATGCAGGCTTCTGATCACAGCAGGAAAAAGCCCTTCCCGGAATTGGAACCAATTCCGGGAAGGGCTTTTTTTAAAAATCACAGATGCTCAGCTCATCCTGTGTACAGCTCTTAAGGATCTGTCACGCAATAACGATGTCTTGCTTGTTTTCATCCGTTCGTACAGCTTCTAACCGGCGCTGACCTCTTCGATCAGGCCGTCATTCTTCGCGGCCTCCGTCTCCGGCTGGGCATTGGCAATGTCATCCGGATGCGCGGCCATCGCCTGCGCAAATGTCTCATCGGTGATGTAGTGCGTTTTCAGGTAATCCAGCATCATCACCAGATATTCCGGGTAGAGGTGGATGCCATCCGGCGCGGCACCTGCGATCAGGCCGCCGGCCCCGTTCGAGAAGATCTCATTCAGGTTCAGGTAATAGCTGTACCAAAGATTTTCACAGGCTTCCAGGATGTAGCCGTTGATCGTGCGGACGTTGTCATTGTTATCGTACTCATACCCCGGAGCTATCTTGGATTCATCCACGTAGATGACAGAGCAGACATAGATGATCGCCTTGGGCTGCAGTTCATGGAACTGCTCCAGCACGGACTGGAACTGCGGAAGGAACATGTCCCACGGGTAGTATCCAAGGTCATTCGCGCCGAGCATCAGGTAGATCTTGTCATACTGGGTGCCGCTCAGTCCCTGGTAAACGGATATTTTACCATTTGCCGTAGCGATAATCGCCTTGTCCATGTCATTGATCGCGAGGCCGACACTGGTCAGGAAGGTTCCCTGCGTAA
>CAMORF010000032.1 GCA_946623485.1 uncultured Clostridia bacterium | reverse complement strand
AGCATTTCGAGATGGATCTGACAAAGGCGAAGTTTGATGAGCTGACCGCTGACCTTGTCGATGCGACGGCTGATCCGGTCCGCAAGGCACTTTCTGACGCGGGCATCACCGCTTCCGAGCTTGGGAAGGTGCTTCTGGTTGGCGGATCCACCCGTATCCCGGCAGTTCAGGATAAGGTAAAGGCGCTGACCGGCAAGGAGCCGAGCAAGACGCTGAACCCGGATGAGTGTGTTGCCATCGGCGCTGCGATCCAGGGCGGGAAGCTGGCAGGCGATGCAGGCGCAGGCGATATCCTTCTGCTGGATGTTACGCCGCTGTCTCTGTCCATCGAAACGCTGGGCGGCGTTGCGACAAAGCTGATTGAGCGCAATACCACGATCCCGACCAAGAAGAGCCAGATCTTCTCCACCGCGGCTGACAACCAGACCGCAGTTGATATCCACGTCGTTCAGGGTGAAAGACAGTTTGCCCGCGACAATAAGACCCTCGGCCAGTTCCGTCTGGATGGGATCCCGCCGGCAAGGAGAGGCGTGCCGCAGATCGAGGTTACTTTTGACATCGATGCGAATGGTATTGTCAATGTTTCCGCGAAGGATCTTGGCACCGGCAAGGAACAGCACATCACCATCACCTCCGGCTCCAATATGTCGGATGAGGAGATTGATAAAGCTGTGAAGGAAGCTGCCGAGTACGAAGCGCAGGATAAGAAGCGCAAGGAAGGCATTGATACGAAGAATGACGCGGACGCGATTGTGTTCCAGACCGAGAAGGCGATGGAAGAAGCAGGCGCGAACCTGGATGCGTCTGATAAGGCAGCGGTAGAAGCAGACCTGAAGTCTCTGAAAGAGACGATCGCAAAGTGCGGAGATGAGCTGACGGATGATCAGATCAATGAGCTGAAGGCAGGCCGTGAGAAACTGATGGCAAGCGCCCAGAAGCTGTTTGAGAAGCTTTACCAGCAGCAGGCAGCCCAGCAGCAAGGCCAGGCCGGCCCGGGTCCGCAGCCGGGTCCGAACATGAACCAGGGACAGGGCGCCGGTTCCGCGGATGACGATGTTGTCGATGGAGACTACAGAGAGGTCTGACGGACAGACGGAAGGAAAAGCCTGTTATGAAAGGATGACGCGTAGATTCCTCTATGACAGGGCCTGTGAAATATGCAACGGGTCTGTGCGGTTCGTCCCGCGCAGACCTTTCGGCGTGCATAAATGGGAGTAAGTATGGCAGACAAAAGAGATTATTATGAGGTGCTTGGCGTCGACAGGAATGCGGATGAAGAGACGCTGAAAAAAGCATATCGCAAGCTTGCGAAGAAATACCATCCGGATATGAATCCCGGGGACGATTCAGCAGCTGAGAAGTTCAAGGAGGCTTCGGAGGCCTATGCCATCCTGAGCGATCCGCAGAAACGCCAGCAGTATGACCAGTTTGGCCATTCCGCGTTTGAACAGGGCGGCGGCTTTGATGCCAGCGGGTTTGATTTCTCTGATATCTTCGGCGGCATGGGCGGCATGGGAGACATTTTCTCCGACCTGTTCGGGGGAGGAAGGCGGCAGCGTAATCCGAATGCGCCGATGCAGGGGGCGAACCTTCGCACACGTGTGTCAATCTCCTTCGCGGATTCCATTTCAGGCTGCACCAGAAACGTAGAGATGAACCTGAAAGATGAGTGCACGAACTGCCATGGAACCGGGGCGAAGCCGGGAACCGCGCCTAAGATCTGTCCGAAGTGCCATGGGACGGGGTCTGTCACGATCCGGCAGCAGAGCCTGTTTGGGATGATGCAGAGTACCCAGCCTTGCCCTGACTGCCGCGGAACGGGCAAGATCATCGAACAGAGGTGCCCGAACTGTTCCGGCAGCGGGTATACCAGCAGCAGGAAGACGATCGAGGTGACAATCCCGGCCGGCATCGACGACGGACAGAGCATCCGCATCCGCGGGAAGGGAGAACCAGGGCTCAACGGCGGCCCGCGGGGAGACCTGCTGGTGGAAGTGCGGGTTGCGTCTGACCCGAACTTTGTCCGCCAGGACATGGACATTTTCTCCAATGTCGAAATCTCATTTGCCCAGGCAGCCCTGGGCGGCGACCTGAGAGTCAAGACGGTGGACGGGGATGTAATCTATACCGTACGTCCGGGCACGCAGTCCGGAACCCGGGTCAGGCTGAGAGGAAAAGGCGTGCCAAGCGTGCGGAACAAGGACATCCGGGGCGATCACTATGTCACCCTGATTATCCGTACTCCCTCGCGCATGAGCGAGGAAGCCAAGGACGCCCTGCGCCGCTTTGATATGCTGACCGGCAATAGCCTGGGCAGCGGGCAGGAGCCTCCGGCGTCGGACCCGAAGAAGAAAAAGAAGTCTTTCCGGGCGAAGATGAAGGAAGCCTTTGAAGGAGAGTAAAGCTTCCCCCATGCCGGGCGGGGGGATTGATGATTAGGATTCTGGTATGCATTCAGATCCTCAGCGAGGAAACGATTTGTGGTCTGAGGAATCAGGGGTGAATTGTAACGAAATATGGTAGAAAAAGCAGGCCGGGAGGATGCAGCGTTCCCCCGGCTTGCTTTTTTATGGTACAATGTGTGGGAATAAGCCGGATTTCCGTCTGGAAGAAGCGGGACCGGCAGTGGACCGATTGATTGGCTGAACCGGGAATGAGGCGTTGGGGGATCCGAATGCTTCCCCGGAGAAAGGACAGGGATAACGATGTATTGCTGCAGAAAAGTGACAGACGACCTGATCTGGGTCGGCGCGAATGACAGGCGTCTTGCGATGTTTGAGGGAGTCTACTCCGTTCCGCGCGGCGTTTCCTACAACTCCTACCTGCTGACGGATGAAAAGACCGTCCTGTTTGATACCGTGGATGCGGCGGTGGGAACCGTTTTTTTTGAA
Source organism: uncultured Clostridia bacterium (assembly GCA_946623485.1). Classification (GTDB taxonomy): domain Bacteria; phylum Bacillota; class Clostridia; order Lachnospirales; family Lachnospiraceae; genus Porcincola. Next base: position 8,291 of record CAMORF010000032.1, on the reverse strand, counting down.
AATGTGGAGCATGCCCTTGCCGGCCGCCACCTGGATTATATAGTCGTGCATCACATGGAACCGGACCACAGCGCTACCCTGGAGGAGCTGGTGCGGCGCTACCCGGATGTGAAGATTATCTGCAACCAGAAGCTGGCGGTCATGATGAAGCAGTATTTTACCTTTGACGTGGATGCGATGTGCATGATCGTGAAGGAAGGGGATACTTTTTCCAGCGGCGCGCATACGCTGACCTTCGTCAATGCGCCCATGGTGCACTGGCCGGAGGTGATGATGACCTATGACACGTCGAACGGCGTCCTGTTTACTGCGGATGCGTTTGGCACTTTCGGCGCGACCAACGGGGCGCTGTTCGCGGACGAGGTGGATTTTGAGCGCGACTATATGGAAGAGGCGCGTCGGTACTATACCAACATAGTCGGCAAGTACGGGACGCAGGTGACAGCGGTGCTGAAAAAGGCGGCAGGCCTCGACCTGAAGTACCTGTGTCCGCTGCATGGCTTTGTCTGGCGGAAGAACATCGGAGACATTGTTGACCGTTACCAGCATTGGGCAACCTATACCCCGGAGGAGACCGGCGTTGTAATCGCTTATGCTTCCGTCTACCATCATACGGAGAATGCAGCGGAATGCCTTGCGGTCCGCCTGCGGGAGAAGGGAATCCCGGTCTATATGTATGATGTGTCCGTGACTCCTGCAAGCGAGATTATCGCGGCTGTGTTCCGTTACAGCCATCTGGTGCTGGCATCTACGACCTACAACGCAGGTATATTTGTCCAGATGGAAAGCTTCCTGTATGACCTGGCAGCGCATAACATCCAGAATCGTACGGTAGCGATCATCGAAAACGGTTCCTGGGCACCGACCAGCGGGAAGCTGATGCGGGAGCTTCTGGAAAAATGTAAAAAGATGACGATCCTCAATGAGAGCCTGACAATCAAATCCGCCCTGAAGGAAGATCAGCTTGGCCAGCTCGATGTGATCGCGGACGCGATTGACGCGACGATCGAAAAGAAGACGGAAGTTACGCAGGCACCCGAAACCGTAAAGGAAGAGAAAGCACCGGAAGCTGTCATGGATGCGAAGGCGATGTTCAAGCTTAGCTACGGCCTGTTTGTCCTGACCGCAAAGGATGGGGAGAAAGACAACGGCTGCATCATCAACACCGCTTCCCAGGTGACAGCGGAGCCGAACCGGATTACCATCGCGGTAAATAAGGGCAATTATACCCATGACATGATCAAAAAGACGGGGATCTTCAACGTATCGGTCCTGTCCCAGGAGGTCACCTTCGATACTTTCAAGCATTTCGGATTCCAGTCCGGGCGTGACACGGATAAGTTCGCGGGATACGCGGACGCGCAGCGCTCAGCAAACGGACTGTACTACCTGACCCGGGGCGTGAACGCGCTGATCAGCGGAAAGGTCATAGAGACGAAGGAATTCGAGACCCATACCCTGTTCATCGCGGAGGTTACGGAGTGCCGTGTGCTGAGTGATGATCCAAGCGTGACCTACGCATATTACTTTGAGCATATCAAGCCGAAGCCGCAGATCATGGAGGAGAAGAAAACCGGATGGGTCTGTAAGATCTGCGGATATGTGTATGAAGGCGAGGAACTTCCGGCAGATTTCATCTGCCCGCTGTGCAAGCATCCGGCAAGCGACTTCGAAAAGATAAGCTGACAGGGTTCGTGTATGTGATTCTTGCCGAATTTGCAGGTACATGATATACTTTCAGGCACACAGGGCGGCCGGGCAGCCTTCTGGCCGCTTTATGCCTGATGAATAAAAAGGAGGAACCATAACATGAAGAAGGTTTGTGATCTTTGCGGCTGGGAGTACAACGAGGAAGAAGGATATCCGGAAGGCGGAATTGAGCCTGGAACAAAGTGGGAAGACATTCCGGATGATTTCGTATGTCCGCTGTGCGGCGCGGGGAAGGATGAGTTCAGCGACGCCGACTGAGGAATGAAAGCCTGAGAACGGGATGGCCTGCCTGCGGTATATGCCGCAGGCAGTATGTGTGTCAGGGATGTTATGATATTAACGATACGGCTGGTTTATGCCGGCCAGGCGGAACAATCCGTTGGAGCCATTTTGCACTATAATCATCTATAGGCGGCTTTTGAATCCGAATCATATGAGAACGGCATGGAGGCGCAGGAACATGGCAAAGAAAAAGCGCGGCATCCTTCTGGATGTAGATGGAACCTTATGGAATGCGGTAGATGTGATAACGGATTCCTGGAATGAGCGGCTGAAAGAATTCCCTGATGTGGACCGTGTGATTACGCCTGATCAGATGCAGAAGTGCCTTGGGAAAACGATGTTTGAGATCGCGGACATGTTGTTCCCCTTCCTGGAGGTGGAAAGGCGGCGCGAGGTGCTGGATGCGGCGATGCGTTTTGAGGTGGAGTACATGAAGTCTCATCCCGGCAGGATCTATCCGCAGGTTGCCGGGACGCTGAGATCCCTGCGCGATGCCGGATGGCATCTGTATATCGTGAGCAACTGTCAGAAGGGGTACATCGAGGACTTCCTGATGGCGCTTGGGGTGGATGGCTTGATCGAAGACCATCTTTGCTTTGAAGATACCTTGCAGGACAAGGGCAGCAATATCCGTCTGTGCGTGGAACGCAACGGGCTGGATGAGGCAGTTTACGTCGGGGATACCGCGGGAGATCTCGCGGCATCGCGTAAGGCGGGATGCGGGTTCATTTACGCCGGATATGGATTCGGAGACATAGATGCCGGGAAAGAGCAGGTTCCGCAGATAGAAAGCTTCTCGCAGCTTCCCGGGTGCCTGGATGAGCTTTTCACTGAATGAGCTTTTCAGGATAGTAACCGGAATTGCATATAAGGAGTAAATCACAGGTAACCGGGCAAGCAGGCAAGGGGTGCATGCAGAAGCTTAACGGCAATCTGACATGTTCGTGCGTATACTGATGAGCCACATGAGGAGACAGTGGAATGTTTGTTGCAGATGGATGGTCTGATTATGAGATCCTGGACACCTCCAGGGGGGAGAAGCTGGAGCGCTGGGGGAATTACCTTCTGGTGCGCCCGGATCCGCAGGTGATCTGGGATACAGAGCGCAAGGACCCACGCTGGAGAAAGGCCAATGCCCGCTACCACCGTTCCAGATCCGGCGGCGGGGAATGGGAATTTCTGGACCTGCCGAAGCAGTGGACGATCGGATATACGCTTGCGGACAAGAGCCTGACCTTTCACCTGAAGCCATTTTCCTTCAAGCACACCGGACTGTTCCCGGAGCAGGCGGTCAATTGGGAGTGGTTCTCCGGATTGATCCGCAAAGAGGCCAGGGGCGGCCGGGGTTCTCATTCGGCCAATCCGGTGAAGGTCCTGAACCTGTTCGCCTATACGGGAGGCGCAACCATCGCGGCGGCAAGCGCTGGCGCGGCCGTGACCCATGTAGACGCATCCAAGGGGATGACGCTTTGGGCAAAGGAAAATGCAGCTTCCAGCGGCCTGTCGGACGCGCCCATCCGGTGGCTGACCGATGACTGCAGAAAATTCGTGGAACGTGAGATCCGGAGAGGAAACCGTTATGACGGGATTATCATGGATCCTCCTTCTTATGGCCGCGGCCCGAAGGGGGAGCTGTGGAAGCTGGAAGACAATCTCCATGAGCTGGTCAGGCTGACGGCTGCCCTGCTGTCTGACAGACCCTTGTTTTATCTGTTGAATTCCTATACGACAGGCCTGGCACCGGCGGTTCTGACCTACCTGATTTCCACAGAGGTGGTAAATCGGCATGGGGGGACGGTTGAAGCGCAGGAGGTCGGGCTCCCCGTTACGGACAGCGGGCTGTTTTTGCCCTGCGGGGCAGCAGGAAGATGGTCTGCCGGCTGACGGCGCTGCGTGTCAATGACACGCGTTTCGCGCCGACCGGAGCGAAGCGAAGACCAACGCATCAAACGCATCAGATGAATGCAAGATGTTGTTATTCATGCAAAAGTCATTGAGACAGGACACTGGTGGTGAAGCAGGAGGAAGCGTGCAGGAAAATCGGAACCAGGAAATCAAATACATGGAGGAGATGTCCCTTAACGCCTGGCCGTCCTACCGGGCTGAGTTTTATGATGGCTGGCTTTTGCGGTATTCCCATAATTATACCTACCGCACGAATTCGGTAGAACAGATCGGGGAAAGCACAATCCCGCTTGGCGAGAAGATTGCCTATTGTGAAGAGATCTACAGGGAATTGCGCTGTCCGGCTAATTTTAAGATTCAGCCGCTGCTGGATCCGGGATTTGACCGGATGCTGGAAGACAGAGGATATGCCATACGGCACCGGACGGATGTCATGACGATGGACATCAGGGATTCTGCCCTGATGGAACCTGCGGGCAAGGAATACCTGTTTGACAACAGGCTGAACCTGCCAACCCTGGTGCATTTCCGGGAAGACCTGACCGTACAGCTGAAGGCGTTTGTGACAGAGGAATGGATGCAAGGACTGTTTTCCCTGAACGGCACTTCAGATCCTACCTTGCGCAGGATTGTTCCGAAGATGTATGCCGCAATCCCGAAGAAGACAATTGTCGCATCGGTGGAAATTGATGGAAGAATGGTTGCGTCCGGGCTGGGGATCCGGGATCGGGACTGGGTCGGGATCTACGCCATCTATGTCAGCCCGAGCTGCTGGAACCGGGGGTACGCACGGGCAGTCTGTTCGACGCTCCTTCGGGAGGCGGAGTGCCTTGGGGCGAGGCGGGCTTATCTTCAGGTGACGTCGGAGAACCGGAGGGCGAGGAGATTGTATGAATCACTCGGCTTTTCCGACTTTTACACCTACTGGTTCAGGAGCAGGAGAACATGAACAGGGGACAAAAAAAACATACAATCAGCATACGGTTTAAACTCATGAATCTGCTGCTTGCAGTAACGGTTGCGTTGTCCGGATCGATGGCCATCGTGATGTACCGGAACATGCGGAACGTCCTGATGCGGGAGTCAGGGTATGAGATGAATCTGTTCTGCCGGGAACGGGGGATGGAGATTAACACACAGCTTCTGCGGATTGAAGATTCCGTCTCATCAGTATCCAGCTGGTTCCTTCGGCAGGCGGAAGCGCCGGGTGCCCTGGAAAAGATGAGAACAGACCGGTCCTTTCGGGACAAGGTGCTCGAACAGGCGGAGTCCATGCTGCTTCTGAGCGCAAAGCGGATTGAGGACGCGCGGACGATTTATTTCCGTTATTCGTTGGATTTTATCAATCAGTCGGAGGAGGGCGTGTTTTATGTTAAATCCGCAAGCGGGGAATTCCTCCAGGAGCCTCTGACCCAGGTTCTGGATTATCCAAAGGATGATATGGAACATGTCGGCTGGTATTATCTGCCCATCGAACGTGGCACTCCGATGTGGCTGGATCCGTACCTCAACGAGAATATCAATGTTTCGATGATCTCCTATGAGGCACCGGTATATTGCGGGTCTACGCTGATCGGGCTGATCGGGATGGATATTGACTTTCTCCAGCTCCTGGATGAGATCAATGACATCCGTTACAAAGAAACCGGATACATGTATCTGAAGGCCTCGGACGGGTCTGTGCACTATCATCCCAGCTTCCTGAAACATGAAGATGTCCACGGCGATGAAGCGGATGAGGTTCTGGACGGCGAAGAGGAGATGGGGAAGAGCGAAAGCAGTTCTATCATTCATTATCTGTTTCATGGCAATGACCGGGTTATGGTGTTCATGACGCTGCGGAACGGGATGAAGCTGGTTTTGTGTGACGGCTATCATGAGATCTTTCGTGTCGCAAATGATACGCTGAACTATCTGCTTGTTCTTGTCCTGATCCTGTTTGCTTTGGCTGCCGTTGCCCTGATCCTGATCTCGAACCATATCACAAGGCCTTTGAGGCAGCTGGCCGCCGCGGCGAATCAGTTGAGCACAGGCAATTATGACGTGGAATTCCCCCGGGAGACTTCGGACGAGGTAGGGGAATTGACCAGGGCATTCCGGACGGCCGTGGAGCACTTGAAACAGTATTCGGACAGCATGGAGGCGCTGGCTTACCAGGATGCTTTGACAAGGGTGAAAAATGTCGCGGCTTACCGGATAGAGCAAAGTGCCCTCGAAGAGACGATCCAGAAAGGATTTGGGGAATTCGCGGTGGTCATGCTGGACCTGAATTACCTGAAGGAGACAAATGACAGGTACGGGCACAGCGCCGGGGACATTGTCCTGATGAAGGTGGCTTCCATCATCTGCAGAACATTTCCCCTTTCAGCGGTCTACAGGATTGGCGGAGATGAGTTTACGGTGATCCTGAAGGACTCCGAGTATGAGTGCCGCAATGAGAAGATGTCAGAGCTGGAGCGGCGGATCCGGACAAATAACGAGAGCGCGAAGGAGCCTTACCTGCGTGTCTCCGTTGCTTACGGCCTGGCTGTGTTTGACCCGAAGGAAGATCATTTCTATGAAGACGTATACCGCAGGGCAGACAGGAAGATGTACGAGATGAAGCAGGCCATCCATGCGAAAAATGACCAGGCGCGATCGAGAGAAAGGAGAGAGAGGGCGAGATGATCAGTGTAAATGACGTAACACTCCGGCTGGGCAAAAAGGCGTTGTTTGAGGATGTCAACATTAAGTTTACAGAGGGGTGTTATGGCGTGATCGGCGCGAACGGCGCAGGCAAGTCAACCTTCCTCAGGATTCTTTCCGGAGAGCTTGAGACCACATCCGGTACGGTAACCATTACGCCGGGAGAGCGCATGAGCGTACTGGAGCAGGACCATTTTAAATATGATGAGCAGGATGTGCTGGAGACGGTCATCCAGGGAAATATGCGCCTGTTTGAGATCTCGAAGGAGAAGGACGCGTTGTATGCCAAGCCGGATTTTTCCGACGAGGACGGGATCCGGGCAAGCGAGCTGGAGACGGAGTTTGCCGAGATGAACGGATGGGAGGCGGAGTCTGACGCGGAATCTTTGCTGAACGGACTGGGGATCCCGACAGAGCAGCATCATGTGCTGATGAAGGAGCTGAACGGCAACCAGAAGGTGAAGGTCCTGCTTGCCCGCGCCCTGTTCGGCAATCCGGATATTCTGCTTCTCGATGAGCCCACAAACCACCTGGACCTGGACGCGATCGGATGGCTGGAAGAGTTTCTGATCAACTTTGACAACATCGTCATCGTGGTATCCCATGACCGGTATTTTCTGAACAAGGTCTGCACGAATATCGCTGACATTGATTACGGAAAGATCCAGCTGTACGCAGGCAACTATGATTTCTGGTATGAATCCTCCCAGCTGATGATCCGCCAGATGAAGGAAGCCAACAAGAAGAAGGAAGAGAAGATCAAGGAGCTGCAGGAATTCATCCGCCGTTTCTCCGCCAATGCCTCCAAGTCCAAGCAGGCGACCAGCCGCAAGAGGGCGCTGGAAAAGATCCAGCTGGACGATATCCGGCCCTCCAGCCGCAAATACCCTTATATCGATTTCAGGCCCGAGCGGGAGATCGGAAACGAGGTGCTGGAGGTCCACAACCTCTCCAAGACCGTCAACGGCGTAAAGCTGCTCGATGACATTTCCTTCACCCTGGGACATGACGACAAGGTGGCATTTGTCGGCGGAAATGAGATCGCCAAGACCATGTTCTTCCGGATCCTCATGGGAGAGGAGGAGCCGGATGAGGGCACCTTCAAATGGGGCGTGACCACAAAGGTGGCTTATTTTCCGAAGGACTACACGCAGGAGTTCGACAACGACCTGACCATCGCCCAGTGGCTGACGCAGTACTCCCAGATCAAGGACCAGACCTATGTACGCGGGTTCCTGGGGCGCATGCTCTTTGCGGGAGACGACGGCGACAAGTATGTCAGGGTACTGTCCGGAGGAGAGAAGGTACGCTGCCTGTTCTCCAAGATGATGATCTCCGGGGCAAATGTGCTGGTATTTGACGAACCCACCAACCACCTGGACATGGAATCCATCACGGCGCTCAACAATGGAATGATTAAATTCCCGGGCGTGCTCCTGTTTTCCTCCCGAGACCATCAGATCGTGCAGACAACGGCAAACCGGATCATGGAGATCCTGCCTAATGGAAAGCTGATCGATAAGATCACGACCTATGACGAGTACCTGGCAAGCGATGAGATGGCAAGGAAACGGACGGTTTACACTTCCCTGGAGCACGGGGAGGACTGAACTGTGTGGCAGTGGACAATTACGCTGGCGGGGGTGTGACTTGTGTCGAAACAGGCGTTCTTCACTGTGGACAAGCATGTTTCAATATGATAAAATGAA
>CAMORF010000031.1 GCA_946623485.1 uncultured Clostridia bacterium | reverse complement strand
CACAAGGAACGCATGGATGCCGAAATGCTTCACACCCTTGCGCTTCATGATCCGGAATGCTTCAAAGACCTGCTCTTGTGTCATCCCATACTTGGAATCGCCGGGGTTATCCATAATCCCATTGGACAGCTGGTAAACACCGCCCGGGTTAAAGCGGCAGCTCATCGTCTCGGGAAGCTTTCCCAGCACCCTCTCAACGATCTCAATATGCGTGATGTCATCCAGATTGATGATGCCGCCAAGCTCTGCCGCCTTCCTGAACTCCTCCGGCGGCGTGTCATTGGACGAGAACATAATCTCATCGCCCTTCGCGCCGATTGCCTCGCAAAGCTGCAGTTCTGTCAGGGAGGAACAGTCAAACCCGCATCCCTCCTCCTGCAGAATCTGCATCAGGAATGGATTCGGCGTCGCTTTTACCGCAAAGTATTCCCGGAATCCGGGATTCCAGGAAAATGCTTCATACACACGCCGTGCGTTTTTCCGGATCCCGGCTTCATCGTAAAGATGGAACGGGGTCGGATGAGTCTTAACGATCTCATTGATCTCTTCCAGGGTTACAAAGGTCTTTTTCATCGTATTTCTCCTTATCCCGGGGCATCAATATTGCTCTATGCCTTGGTGTCACCCCGCCGTGCCCAGATAGACCGGCATCAATCGGTTCCTGGTATCCATCAGGTGATTGTATTCCAGAATATTGTAATCATTGATCATCTTGTCGTGTGCGTCGTCCTTGCCGCGCTCTGCCCAGCTATGGAATACACCTTCCGTGTCCGTATATGCGCCTGCCGCAAGGGCCGGAACCTGCTTTTGCAGATTGCGCAGGAACTTCTGCTGGGCGCTCAGGGGCAGCCCTGCCTGCTCAGCCACAATCGCGCCGAGGTAGTTGACGCTGGTCAGGCTGATGGATTCATCCTTCTCCAGCCCGAAGTTATTCCAGATCACGAAGGGCACCTGGTAGTGCTTCTGCACGTCAGCAAGGGATTCCTGGGTCGCGTCAGCCGCGCCGCTGTTATCGGAAGCCGTCACGAAATCCGCATTTCCCGCCAGATTGTCGATGACCTCGGTGACGTAGTCATTGGGCTCATGATCCCCGAACATCACGATCAGGGTCGGCTCCGTGACATTTTCCTCAAAGTAATCGATCAGGTCAGCAAATGCCTTGTCGGAATACTTGATCAGCGTCAGGTATCGCTCCGTTGCCACCACGGACGGGGTCTGGCTGGCTGCATCGGTCAGCATAACCTCCTCCCGGAAGCCGTTGTCGGTATCCTTCGGGGAATAGCCGGAGTGGTTCTGCATAGTAACCAGGAACTGGAACTGGCTTTTGCCTGCTTCCTTATTCTCAAACAGCTCGATGATCTTGTCAAATGCGCCTTTATCGCTGACATAATTGCGCAGCTTGTCCGCGCCGCTGAAGGAGCCCTGGTCGAGGAAGCTGTCAAATCCCATCAGCGGGTATACCCGGTTTCTCTCCCACCCGCTTCCCTGATAGGGATGCATGCCGATGGTCTCATAGCCAAGCCCCTTCAGGTAGGTCGCAAGGGTCGGAACCGCATCGCTGATATACTGCTGGAAGACCACGCTGCCCTGGGGCAGGAATGCCATCGTGTCCCCGCTCAGGAACTCGTATTCCGTGTTTGCCGTGTTGCCGCCCTTGACAGAGACAAGCAGATGGCCGGAGGTATACTGTTCCATCAGCCTGCGGAAATTCGGCATATAGTCTTCACTTGTGCGGAAATCTCCCAGGACGCCCAGATCCGAAAAGGCCTCGTTCATGATGACGATGATATTCGGGTACTGCGTAGAAGCTATACCGCCGCTTACAGCCTGCAGCCCGGCCGGCTGTGAGCTTTCTGTCTCTGCAGCCTGGACACTGGCTGCCTGCGAACCTTCTGTCCCTGCAGCCTGGATGCTCGTTGCCTGCGCGCTTTCTGTCTCTGCAGCCTGGACGCCGGCTGGCTGAGACGCTGCGCTGCCGCCTGTTTGCGCCGGCGAGGCTGCCTCATAGCTTTCCTCTGCCTCCGAAGCGATCTTTTCTACCGCTTCCACGCTGTATCCGTCCGGCTTATCAATGTCAAGGAAGGACAGATTGGACAGAAACGCGGGCCAGAAGCCATTCTTCGCATACCGTACGTTCGGCGTAAAAAGGGTTGTGTCGATTCCCCAATATGTTTTCCCGGCATCATCCTGCAGGCCATGGATCGTAAAAATCAATGCTCCCGCCGCAGCCACGCAGCCGATGATCCGCAGGGGAAGGATGCGGATGCGTACCTTCATCTTCCCGATGGTCAGAAACACAAAGACAAATGCCAGTGTCGCAAGGAGCATCTGCCAGTAGATCTTGTATTCAAAGTTTCCGGCAACATTGGCCGCTGTCCGGATCGAAAGAAAATCCCAGGGAACGATGGGCGAGCCGCGGAACTGCTGGACATAGAAGTTCACGATGGCAATTGCCATCAGGAAGCCTGACGCGATCCCGTAGCCAAGCGCGAAGCTTCCGCACAGGAAAGCCAGGCTCAGAAAAAACAAGTAATAAAGCAGCATATTCAGAAGAAACATGCTGCTGAAGGGTTTCGCGATCTCGTAGGATAAAGACGCGCCGACATGCCAGTATCCCCGGAAATACGCTTCCACAATCACAAAGGACAGGAACGGGATGACAGCAGCCCATACTGCAGTCCAGATCACTGAAACCATGCCGCTTTTCAGACGCACATAACGATACAGAGCAAATACAAAGCACAGCACAATCGCAATCACTTCTTTATGCTGTGCCAGAAAATCCACAATATTGTCCGTCCAGTAACGCTTCTGCGGAGCGCTCGATGGAAACGGTGTTTTACCCTGGATTGCAAGAATCGTCAACACCAGCAAAACGGCGGCCAAAACTGCCGAACGGATGATTCCAGACTTCAGTTTCCTGTTTCTCTCGTTCACTTTCTATGACACCTTCTCCCAATAAGCTTCGTACCGGCATCAATCTCCCGGCGTTCCGTTTTTGATATGCTGATGCGTAAACAGATGATCCTGGCAATACTCGTAGTTTCCTTCACACTTCGAGCAGAAGCGGAATTCCAGGCTATCATCATCTTGCTCAGTCCTGCCGCAGATCGCGCACTTATGGCGCGCACCGTTCGGATAGATCCTGGTATAACCGGCAGCACGGCGGCTGGCGGAGGCTCCCGAACGCCATGAAGAATCTGCGCCGCCCTCCTGGCCGGCTCCGCCCGGCTGCCAGGATCCGTTTCCGGCACCGGTTCCCGAAGCGCCGCGCTTTTGATTGCCGGATCCATTTTTGCCGGAGAAATTGTCGAAAAAGCTTTTTCTCTGCCCTGTTGCTCTCCGGTACTTCGCGCGCCGCACAAACTCCTTGGGATGGAATCTGCGAAGGTCTTTTGTCATCAGGAAATACAGGAGAACATTCAGCAGCGCCATCAGAATCACAAGCCTTGGGGTAAGGAACTTGACCGTGATGAACCTGTAAACAAGCATGACCCCCTCGAAGATCCCCAGCCAGCTCATTTTAATCGGAATAATGAAGTACAGGAGCACCTGCGCGTTCGGGTAGGTAAATGCGAATGCCAGCAGGATTGTGGTCTGGATAAAATACATATTCACGTATGCCGGCATGAGCATGAGGTTCACTGCCGAGGTCCCGCTGTTCATCGACAGAAGGACCGGGTAAGCAAGCATCATGCCGATGTCTGTGACCACAATTCCCCCGAGCACATAAACATTGAAATAAAAATCCCCCCAGGTAGCAGCCAGCGTGCGCGCGATCCAATAGTAGAAAAACAGCGTGATCACCGCGAAAATATCCAGCCTGGACGGCGGCATCAACACCCATGTGAACAGCCTCCATACCTGCCCGGAGCAGATCGCTGCCGGTTCGAAGCAGATATAATTCAGAACCTTCGGGGCCACCACGTAGAGGGTATATCCAACCGCCTCCAGCAGGATCATGATCAGCGGAAGGTTCGGGATTGCGTACTTTCCAATCTTCCGTTCTATTTTATTCAGTATCTTCATACACCATCCTTCCTCCTGCTTGTGTTGACTGGATAAGAGCGGGATACAGCCAGGCTTTCCGGTCCTAAGTCCGAAAGCCTGGCAGCGATTCCTTTTTACGTTACTCTGATTTTACCTTATCCCAGTACTTCGCGTAAAGAGCATCTCCATCTTCTCCGATATAAGTATAGACACTGCAGTTCTTCAGCATCTGCGCTGTCGGGAAAGCGATGGTTGAATTGCGGATGTCTTCATCCTCGATCAGCTCTCTCGCTGCCTTGTTCGGGGTGGAATAAGTAATGTATTCAAAATTCTTCAGCGCGATATCGCCCCGGCACAGGAAATCGAGGAACTTCTCGGCATTTTCGACATTCTTCGCATTCTTCGGAATGACCCAGCTATCGATCCAGAAGTTGCTTCCCTCCTTCGGGATCACATACTCCAGGTTTTCATTTTCTCTTTGCGTATAGATCGCTTCTCCGGAATAGATGACTCCGAGCGCCGCTTCTTCACCGATCATTTTATCCCTGACCTGATCCACGACATAGGCCTGAACCAGCGGCTTTTGCTCGATCAGCTTATCCGCGCAGGCTTTGACCTCCTCCTCATCGACTGTATTGATGTCATACCCGAGCAGTTTCTCCGCCACCATGAATGCATCCCTGACAGAGTCCTGCATAAGGATGTTGTCCTTATATTTCTCATCCCACAGTACTTCCCAGGAATCAATCACATCTCCCTCTTCGATCATGGATTTGTTATAGAGGATGCCGACCGTGCCCCAGCAATAGGGAATCGAGTACTTGTTTTCGGGGTCAAAGCCCTTCGACTGCTCGATATAGGTTTCATCGATATTTTTGTAGTTCGGAATATGGTCGAAATTGATCGGCTGAAGCATATCCGTATCGAGCATCTTGGATATCATATAGTCTGACGGGCAGATCAGGTCGTAGACAGCAGCGCCGGCCGCCACCTTCGGGTACATGATCTCGTTGGTCTCAAATTCCTCATAGACAACCTTGATCCCTGTCTCTTCCTCAAACTGCTTCAGTACATCCGGATCGATGTACTCACCCCAGTTATAAACCACGACCTCACCGCTTCCCTTGGAAGATGTTACGGAAGCTGCTTCCTTGTCCGTCACTGCAGCACTGCTTCCGGTTTCAGAAGCAGCGTCATCTCCGCCTGCCCCTGCAGATGCAGCTTTGTCTGTGTCCGCTTCCGTAGACGCTGCCTTTCCATCTGCCTCTGTGGACACAGCTTCATCTCCGCCCGCCTTAGCGGATGTCGTTCCTTTTCCGCCTGCCTCAGTGGATGTCGTTCCATCCCCGTTCGCTTCTGAGGAGGAAGATTCTGCCGCAGAACCTGCATCCTCCTGTACCGACGTTGATGTCTTCGTATCCTGATCCGGGGACGCCTCCTCAGCTTTCCGGATGCATCCCGTCAGCAGCGACGGAACCAGGACCGCAACAGCAGCAACAGCAGCAATTCTCTTTCTCATAATCCTCTTTCCTTCCTAAAAATATGTTTATATCTGAACCTTATTCAGTACCGTATTCATCTATGGGATAATCAGCGCACCCTGCTGCTTTTTACGGCCTCTTCCGAAGATCAGGAGCAGGATGAGTACGCTCACAAACAACAAGGTGGAAAGCGCGTACATCTCCGGCTTAATGCCTTTTCGGACCTCGGTATAGATCTTCGTAGACAGGGTGTCGAAGCCAGGCCCTTTGGTAAAATGCGTGATGACGAAATCATCCAGCGACAGGGTGAAGGCCAGCATAAACCCTGACAGGACACCGGGCATGATGTCCGGAATGATCACCTTCCGGAACGCAAGCCATCTGGATGCCCCAAGATCCAGCGCAGCTTCATAAGTGCTGATATTGATCTGGCGAAGCTTCGGCATGATCGATAGCACCGTATATGGGATGTTAAATGTAATATGCCCGATCAGCACGGTTCCAAATCCGAATTCAATCATATATCCCCACCGCGAAAGGAACTGCCCGAATGCGATGAAGATCAGCATCAGCGAGATGCCTGTCACAATCTCAGCATTCAGCATGGGGATATTCAAAAGGCTGAGCACGATGTTCCTGTTCTTGCGCTTCATCGCCAGTAGGCTTATAGAGGCCATCAGCCCCAGGATTGTGGCGATCAGGGCAGAAAGCACTGCAATCAGCAACGTATTGCCAAGCGCTGCCATAATCACATCATCCCGGAACATACTCGCATACCAGCTCAATGTCCAGCCGCCCCATTTCGCGCGGGTTCTCGAGTTGTTAAAGCTCAGGATGATTAATACCGCGATCGGCGCGTACAGCAGTATGAAGATAAATACAAGGTATATCCTTGACAGAATTTTTCTCAATGTCTCATTCCCCGGCTTTCATCAGGTTTTCTCCGGACACTTGCATGTCCGCTTTTACAGGCAGCCATCTTCCTTCAGCGGTCTGCCGGCTCTTGCAAAGCAGCCCTCTTCAGGCAGCGGCCAATCCGCTCTTGCAAGGCCTTCTTCCGGAAGCATTACATTCTTTTTTACAAAGTGGTCGTACTCTCCCCGGTGTCCTTATCATAATGCTGCATGATGGCCATCGAGATAAGGATAAAGATCATCAGGACCAGGCTCAGTCCGGATCCGACGTTCCAGTTTCCCACCTGTGTAAACTGCTGCTCGATGACATTTCCGATCAGGAGTACCTTCGAGCCTCCCAGGAAATCACTGATGACGAAGGTTGTCAGCGCAGGCACGAATACCATGGTGATTCCGGATATCACGCCCGGAAGCGACAGCGGGAAGATTACCTTCCAGAAGGTTTGAAACCTGTTCGCGCCAAGGTCATAAGCCGCATTCACAACATTCACATCGATCTTCTGCAGGGCATTGTAGATCGGCAGGAGCATAAACGGAAGGAAATCATAGATCATGCCCAGCGCGATGGCATAGGGCGTGTTGATGATGTACAGCTTCGGGAGATGCATCATCCCGAGAAGCTGGTTGATCACGCCGTTCCGTTCCAGCAAGGTCTGCCACGCCAGGATCCTCAACAATGAATTCATCCACATCGGAATGATAAAGATGGTTGTTATAAATCCTGTCGCGCCGGCTTTCATGTTGTTCAGGATCAGTGCAAGCGGGTATGCCATCAGAAGGCAGATCGCTGTTGCAATAAGGGATAGCAGCAAGGACAAGAACAGCGCCTTCAGCCGTTCCGGCGTCCCCATCTGCAGGATATTGCTCCAGGTAAATGCACCTGTTTTGTCTGTCAGCCCGAAGTATACGATCATCAGGAGCGGTATGATGATGAACGCCGCCGTCCAGATGAGGTAAGGGCCGTCAAGCCAGATTCTCCATTTCTTTTTCATGATGCTTCCTCATAGAATGAATGATGGCAAAAGAGCGTGATTGCTGCGGCGCAGCAAAACGATCCTTGAATCCGAATCGTTTTTGGGATGTTTTCCTTACTATGTGATTGATTTTTGAGCTGTGCGATCGGATGAAAAGACAAGCAAGATGTACAAGTTATTTTGTAACAGATCCTTAGATGATTCCGGAGGGGTTACGCCTCCGGATCCATGCTGACAGCCTTCTCATCCTCAGATTCCGGCTTGTGCATAATCTGGATGTTGAAAGGATCCACGCTCATCAGCACCCGGGTTCCCACCGGGAACATCCTGGTAGAGAGGACGAGCCACTCAAACCCTCGCGCCTGCACCTCCATCTCATAGTGCATTCCTTTGAAAATAATATGGGAGACCGTTCCTTCAAAAAACCCGTGATTAAACTGCATGATTCTGCTGACTATATTCTGGTATTCCTCGCTCCCCTGCTGGGCATCTTCCGGCAATGAGATCAGTTCCACGTCTTCCGGACGGATGACCACATCAACCGGCTTGTTTGTCCCGAATCCGGTGTCCACGCAGTCATATTTCACGCCGAAGATCTCAACCAGCTTGTCCTGAATCATCATTCCATTTACAATGTTGGAATCTCCGATGAAGTCTGCCACAAATGCATTCTGCGGCTCATTGTAGATGTCTTCCGGCGTGCCGATCTGCTGGATGTATCCCTGGTTCATCACGACGATCGTATCTGACATCGTAAGGGCTTCCTCCTGGTCATGCGTCACATATATAAAAGTGATGCCAAGTTCATTTTTCAGACGGATCAGCTCATACTGCATATCCTGGCGCAGCTTCAGGTCAAGCGCCCCCAGCGGCTCATCAAGAAGGAGCACCTTCGGCTCATTTACAATCGCCCTTGCAATGGCGATTCTCTGCTGCTGCCCTCCCGAAAGGGAATCCGGCGTCCGGTTCTCAAAGCCTTCCAGATTGACAAGCTTCAGCGCATATTTGATCTTGTCTTTGATGTAGGCATCCGTTTTTTTCCGGATCCGCAGGCCAAAAGCGATGTTATCCGCAACCGTCATATGCGTGAACAGCGCGTATTTCTGGAACACCGTATTGAGCTGGCGCTTGTTCGGTGCCAGGGACGTGATATCCGCCCCGTCAAAAATCACCCTCCCCTGGTCCGGCGTCTCAAAGCCGCCCATAATCCGCAGGGTCGTGGTTTTACCACACCCGGACGGGCCAAGAAGCGTCAGGAATTCATTTTCCCTGATATACAGATTCAAGTCATCCAGCACAACGTTTCCGTCAAATGCTTTGGTGATGTGCTGCAGATCGATTAGCTTGTTGCTCATAATCGGTATTTCCTTTCCTGCGGTCAGAAGCTTGGCGGCGTGCTCACCCAGATAAATGAGGCGCCGGACTTTCCAGAAGCTTCAATGTAATGGCGTGCGGCCGGGTGAAAATAAAAGGATTCTCCCTTTTTGGCTCTGTAAAGCTGCTGCCCGATGTGAATCGTGATGCTTCCTGTCAGAACATAGCCGAACAGCTCCCCCTCATGCGGGTCCTGAGTCCTCGTCCGTCCGCCTGCATCCAATGTGACACGGATCGGCTCCATCTCATTTTTCTGGGCATTCGGGATGATCCATTCGGTCCGGATTCCCGCCTCCTCATCTACCTTTTCAAAATAGTCCGTATCGTGGAACACGATCTGCCGGTCCTGCTCATCCCCGAAGAATTCCTTCAGGTCAGTGCCCAATGCCTGCAGGATATCCACCAGGGTTGCGATAGACGGGGATGTGAGATCTCTCTCAACCTGCGAGATAAAGCTTTTGGACAGCTCAGTTCTGTCCGCCAATTCCTCCTGTGTCAGGTTCAGTCCGACTCTCAGTCTTTTAATCTTTTGTCCAATCTCCATGTCGTCCCCTTTCGGGCTTCTCTGATTTCAGTAAAATTAAACAGAAAATTCAGTTTTACTAAACCGCACTAGTCTGATTATATGAGTTTCTCAGTACATGTCAAGGAGAATTATTCGGAAGCTGTGCTTTCATGGTTACTATTCACAGCCCCTCCATAACATACGGAATTCTCGCCGCTTCGCGGCTCTACCGGCACTTCGTGCCTGAATTCCGTATGTTGTGGAGTGACTGCTTCGCAGTCGATCCATGTCTATGAGCAGATTCTTACGTGCAAGCACGACGAATCTGCTCATAGACATGGATCGGCTGTGAATAGTAACCTTTCATGTGATTCATGTTATTGACCTTCATGTATCATAAACGAATTAAGTGCAGACACTTACTACGGCGAGGCTTTCCAACGCAGCAGATGAGCGTTTGCACATCTTGCTTGTCTTTTCATCCGATCGCATCGTTCAATAATCACTTACATAGCTTAATTCGTTTACGATACATATATGGCTGCAGAATAAAAAAGTACCGGGCTACCGGTACAAAAAGCAAAACCGGCACCGGAAGCCCGGTGCCGAAGATGTCACAGTTCTTTTATTCCTCCACCTCGGAAATCAGGATGCAGTTTGGAGTTTCCACATACTGCTGCTTTCCCTTCATCACGAGGGTGCCTTTCTCGTAGTCTATGGTAAAGAAACGCATGTATCCGGATTCATGGCACAGGACAATCATGGTTTTCTCATCCGGGAAGACATCGATGTCCTTCGGATACCCGCCGCTGATGGGCAGGATCAGGATCTTCGATAGTGTTCCCTTCACGGGATCAATGCGGAAGATCCCGACGGAGTTCTCTCCTGCGCTTGAGCAATAAAGGTATTTCCCGCTGGGCGAAATCTTCAGGGCACAGCTTGCGGAGGATACATCCTTGTCATCATACATGCTTTGGATCTCCTGGATCTTCTCGAAGGTCGGTTCCCTTCCGGTTCCGTCATACCGGTATACAAATATTTTATTTGCCATCTCGCAATTGATATAGGCATACCTGCCGTCGTGCGAGAATACCATCAGCCTGGGGGCGGATTCAAGAGGCAGGCGAAGGATGCTGTACAGGTGCAGCTTGCCGGTCTCCGGCGTCACTTTATAAATCTTGACCTGGTCAACCCCATTGTCAACCGCGCACAGATACTTGTCATCCGGCGTCGGGATCACGCAGCTGACATGGGGACGGAAGTTCCGCTCCGCAACGGATCCGATCCCCTGATGGAAGATGCCATCCATGACGGAACCAAGGCGGCCATCCCTGTGCGTATGCACCACGGTAACCTTTCCATCATGGTATCCGCCGACAAACAGAAACTTTCCTGATACGTCTGTCGAGAGATAACAGCCCCTCATCCCGTCAATATTCACCTTGTTGATCGGGGTCAGGTCTCCGTTCTTCTCGATCTTCAGGACTTCAACCCCCTCATCCGCAATCGAATACAGGTATTCTCCGCTCCTGGACTTCGTCAGATAAGAAGAATTATGCACCGGCACGACATCCCGCTCCACCAGGGTACGTGTCTCATTGTCTATGTCATAGACATGAATGCCGATGCTGCTTCCATGGGTGTAGGTACCGATATATGCCACATATTTTTTCATACGCAAAGAACCTTCCTGTTCCATTATTCATGACTCTATTGCAAAAACACATGCCTGTAAGAACCAACGTCGGGATACACGGCACCCTCAGGAATCCGCCTCCCGGAAACTGCCTTCAAAGCTGAACCACGTTGATTGAAGGGCATATGTAACACTGGATTCAGAATATCAAATGCAAACCTCCTTGTAAACCTCCGCTGCAAGAAACAGTGGTTGGGAGATGTCATTGCCGCCGACAGGTACCGGAAGCTTCATCCTGCATATAAAGATGATGTTTTTCTGGACAGCACCTACAAAGATACGGTTTGGGGAGTCCCTTATCAGATTCAGTCTAACTGTGTAGGCTTCTACAACAAGGCTATCTTCCATGAATGCGGAGTTGACGGATGGCCTGCCACCATGCAGGAATTGATAGAAGACTGCCAAAAAATCAAGGCTGCCGGCTATACCCC
>CAMORF010000030.1 GCA_946623485.1 uncultured Clostridia bacterium | reverse complement strand
AGCCAAAGATCCGAAGCATTGTACCGGATGAATCCCTGTTCGGGCTGCTCATGTATGAGCGATATGGCCATGAGGTGATCGTCAGCAACGCCCGGGGAGTCCTCCAGCATGACGCGCAGACATGGCAGATTGTGGGAAACCATTTTGTACACGCGGAGGGATTGAAGGGCTCCAGTGTACTGCTGGACAAGATCCTGACGGACTGGATTGATGATGTTGAGATTGATAAGCGCAGGCAGTTTGTGGAATTTGTCTTCGATGTGCTGGAAACGCCGGGCGCGGATACTTTCGCGAAACTGCACCAGAATAAAATGAGGAACCTCGCAGAACTTCTGAAGGCAGCCATGGGGATGGACAAGGAACGCCGCGATGAGTTTATCGGGGTGTTGTCTGTCCTGTTTAAAAACAGCAAAAACACCCTGACAGAAGAGTTGAAGAAGGAAAGAAAAGACTGACGATGATCCGCAGAGGCAATCTTCCATCTTCCCAAAGAATCCTTTGACAGGCAGCAGAAATGACGGATGCCTGACTTTCTTCCGTTTCAGGAGAAAGCACTGGAGGAATATCATGAAAGATAGAATCAGATCAAGGCACAGCTCGAAGTATCTGTTCCTCATGCTTGCATTTCTGCTCCTTGTTACAGCTTCTCTGGGTTTCCTGCTGCTGAGACAATCAAGATCTTCGATCATAACGCTGATGCAGACCAGAATGCTCGATATCTCGAATACTGCTGCAGCGATGATAGACGGCGATGTCCTGAAAACCGTCACGCCCGCAGACGCAGGGACAGACGGTTATGAAACCATTATGAAGACACTGACATACTTCCAGGACAATATCGACCTGAAGTATATCTATTGCATCCGGGATATGGGGGATGGTACCTTCACATTCGGCCTGGATCCGACGGTGGAGGATCCGGGGGAATTCGGTTCCCCGATCGTATACACGGATGCGCTCCACAAGGCGAGCCTTGGAACTGCCACGGCAGATGATGAATATTATGAAGACGCATGGGGGAAATTTTACAGTGCTTACAGCCCGGTCTTCGATTCCCAGAAGAAGGTTGCCGGCATTATCGCTGTAGACTTCAGCGCGGAATGGTATGACCGGCAGCTGGCTTCGCTTACATGGACGACGATCATTGTGGCGCTTCTCTCACTGCTGGTCGGGGGTGGTCTCGTAACAGCTATTATCACGAGAAGCGAGAGAAGGCTTGGCCTGATCCATGGAAAGCTTGATGAACTGACCAACTCCTTGATGCAGGAAATGGGCAATGGTCCGGGAAATGAGAGTAAGGATCAACCGTCTCAGAATAGCTATGGTACTGCAGCGTCCATGGACGACCTGGAAGACCGGATTCAATCCATGCAGACCGAGCTGAAATCCCAGATCGCGCAGGTCCATGTCCGGGCATACCAGGATGGGCTGACCGGCGTAAAGAGCAAGCACGCTTATCTGGAGGCGGAAAAGGAATGGAACGGGAAGCTCGCGCGGGGAGAACTTCTGGAATATTCCGTTGTTGTTTGTGATGTGAACGGGCTTAAGAAGATTAATGATACCCTGGGGCATCAGGCAGGAGATGAGTATATCCGGAATGCCTGCAAGATGATCTGCGGTATCTTCTCCCACAGTCCTGTGTACCGGATCGGCGGTGACGAATTCGTGGTACTTCTGACAGGAATGGATTATGAAAACAGGCACGAATCCATGCTTGAGCTGCACAGGCTTTCCCAGGAGCACATTGGGACAGGGGAAGTGATCGTTTCCGGCGGCATTGCGGACTACATCCGCAATCAGGATCGCGGCATCCAGGATACTTTTGAGCGGGCAGACGCATCCATGTATCAGGAAAAAAGGCTCCTCAAAAGCCTTGGGGCAGTGACCCGGGACGATGAGCCGGAAAAGCCGGGCAAGGATACCGAGCCGGCAGATCTGCCTGTGATCGGCGTGCGGAAGCACATTCTCATCGCGGATGACATAGAGATGAACCGGGAAATCCTGGGTGATCTGCTTCAGGAGGATTATGATATTTATTATGCATCGGACGGGGTGGAAACCCTGGAAATGCTGCGGCAGCATAAGGATGATATTGCGCTTCTTCTGCTTGACCTGTACATGCCAAACATGAGCGGCCGTGAGGTGATGACCGTGATGCAGGTGGATGAGGAGCTCATGTCAATCCCGGTAATCATATTGACGGTCGATCAGAAAGCAGAGCTTGACAGCCTGAAAATCGGCGCGATGGATTTTATTTCCAAGCCGTATCCGGATATTGAAATCATAAAAGCCAGGATCAGCAAGTGTATTGAGCTTTCTGAATATCGAGACCTGATTCGCCATACGCAGCGGGACAGGCTGACCGGACTGTTCCATATTGACTATTTCATCCGGTATATGAAGAGACTCGACCAGCAGTATAAGGGACACTCATTTGACATCGTCGCGTGCGATGTGAATCAATTCCATTCGATAAATAAAACATACGGGCGGCAGTTTGGCGACCTCGTCTTACGGAGCATAGGCCACAGTATCAGAAGGATTGCACGGAAAACCGGTGGCATCGGGTGCAGGCAGGGCTCAGACACATTCCTGCTGTACTGCCCGCATCAGGATCAGTATGACCAGCTGCTGCAGAAATTCCTGTCAGATGTATTTGTGGAAAAGGAAACTGCCAGCAAGGTCAGCCTTCGGTTTGGCATATTTGAATATGCAGAACGGGAGCAGGAGGTAGAAGAAAGGATTGCCTGCGCGAGAAAAGCTGCTGATTCCATGAGAAATGACCAGCAGGTCCTATATCGATTCTATGAGGGAGATACCGCTGATTGAAATTGTTCAGGCGAATCGGCAAAAGGAGACTATGGTGGAAGGAGTCTGCAGCGAAAGGAGCCTGAGGTGCAGGGTACCTGCGGGAAAAGGAGTTTGTGTTGAAAGGAGTCTGTGATGAAAAGGATGCTGTTTGTAATGTTTCTCGTAACGCTGATGCTTCCATGCGCTGCCCTTGCGGACAGCAGATCGCCGCGGAAAATCATTATCGATACTGACACAGCTGCCGATGATGCTTGCGCCTTGATCCTGGCCGTATGCAGCAGAGAGGTTGAGATTGAGGGCGTCAGCGTGCTGGCCGGAAACGTTAGTCTGGAGCAGGCAACCAGGAACGCGCTTGCCGCATTGGAGGTGGCAGGCGCGTCGGTACCGGTATACAAAGGATCGGATACTCGTTACGATGGGACTCCCATCCGGCCGGTCAGCGTGTTTGGGAAGGACGGTATGGGGGAGATGGATCTCATTCATCCGACAGGAGAAGCGCAGGAAAAAGATGCCATTGACTTCATCCTTGATACGGTACGCAGCAATCCCGGTGAAATTGAGATCGTCGTGCTGGGACCGGCAACCAACATTGCCCGGGCAATCGACCGGGATCCGGAAACCATGAAACAGGTAAAGCGTATCTGGACCATGGGAACGACAGGAATCTATGGCTCCGGCAACGCGTCTCCCGTTTCGGAATTCAACGTGTATCTGGACGCGCAGGCTTACAGCAGGCTGCTTGAATTTGGTGTTCCGGTAACCGTGATCGGCCTGGATGTGTGTGGCGGAGAAAATAAATGGACGGACGCTTTCTTTGACAAACTGGCTGCCTTTAACAGAATCGGAAAGTTTGTGAATGACTCGTTTACGAAGATCCGTGAATTCTATGCAGGGAACGGATCCGCAGGTTCCGTTATGAACTGTGACGGTACGGCAATGATGTGTGTGGTCTGTTCTGATTACATCACAGACAGCAAGAAGTGCCACGGCAGCTGCATTACCGATCCCGGAGAGACCTATGGACAGGTGATCTTCTATCAGGAAGGCTTTCAGTATGACTTGATAACCGGAGACTTCGATTATAACGTTACAGTGGTCAGTGATGTGGATTACAGGAAGAGCTTTATGGAATTTCTGTACAGAACAGCAAGTAAGGATGCGTTCTGAAATTGCCGTGACATAAGGGATAAAAGGTATCGTAAACGCATTTAGAAAATGCGTTTACGATACCGCCTCCGGCGAGGATCGCACGGGCGCACGGTGGAATTATGCCGCTTTAGCGGCGTGCGCGATACTTTTTCCCGCATCATCGGTATGGCAATTCATTTCGCCTGACAGGCACCCTGCATGCTGGCGAGCCTGGAGGGAATCGGACCTGCCGGGCTTATTATTTTGTGAGAGGAATGGCTGTTTTGATGAAGCAGTGAAAACGGCAGGCAGGACGCGAAGCCATTTCCGGGCAGATCCCTGAGGAATGGAGACAGATCAAGAAACGTGCAGATCATGGAGGACAAATGAAGATAGGAAGAAGCATGTCTGTGATCCTGATGATCCTGCTGCTGGCATCATCGGCATTATTACTGGGAGCCTCCGGCCGTCAGGAAGAAGGGATTACATCCCTGGAGCAGCTGAATCAGCCGGGGATTCAGATTGGCGTTGCGTCAGACTCTACGGAGTTCGATATTGTGCAGAAGGAGTTTCCAAAGGCAGAGATCGTGTATACCAAGGACCTTATGAGTTCCTTCATATCTGTTGCCCAGGGCAAGATTGATGCATTCGTCAGCAACAAGCTGAATATGGAGCTGGCCATGAAAAACGGGCTGGAAGGAGTCCGCATCCTGGATGGAACGATCGGAGAGGGCAACGTTGGTGCAGTGGCCATTTCCCCGGTTACGGAAATACCAGATCTGAAAAATCAGATCAATCAGTTCCTCCGGCAGATAAAAAAGGACGGGACGCTTGATGAGATCCGTGAGCGCTGGCTGGTAAAGCATGATATGATTATGCCTGAAATACCGGAAGCGGCAGATCCGAAGCTCCGCCTGATCGTGGGAACCACTGGCCTCAGCGAACCGTTTAATTGCTATGTGGATGGGGAGCTTAGCGGTTATGACATAGAGCTTGCAAAAAGATTTGCTTTGTGGGCTGACATGAGCCTTGCGTTCAAGATTTATGACTACGAAGGCATCATCGCTGCCGCCCAGGGAGGCGATGTGGACTGCATATTCGCCAATCTCTATGTAACACCGGAGCGGCAGGAGGTGATTGAGTTTTCGGATCCGACCTATGAGGTGGAGGTCGCGGCCATGGTACAGGATACAGGCTCCGGTGCGGCAGCGAACCGGCAGGGAAGTTCACAAAAGGCCACCGGTGCCGGCTTCCTGAATTACCTCAAAGAAAGCTTTCTGAAGACCTTTATCCGTGAAGACAGATGGCAGTTGTTTGTAGAAGGAATCGTGACGACACTGCTTCTGACCATTCTATCGATTCTGCTTGGCACGCTGATCGGATTTTGCGTATTCTTAATCTGCCGCAGAGGCAACCGTGTGGCGAACACGATCACCCGGTTCTGCATATGGCTGATCGAAGGCATGCCGGTCGTCGTATTACTGATGATCCTTTATTATATTGTATTTGCCGGGGCTAAGATACCAGGCACGGCGGTATCGGTGATTGCGTTTACACTCATATTTGCAGCGGCTGTGTTCAGCATGCTCAAGGCAGGGGTAGCTGCCGTGGGCACGGGTCAGATGGAAGCTGCGTACGCGCTTGGATATGCTGACCGAAAGGCTTTTTTCAAGATTATACTGCCTCAGGCGCTGCCGCATGTCATGCCGTCCTACAAAAGCCAGATCAAATCTTTGATTAAGGCCACGGCCGTCGTCGGCTATGTAGCTGTGCAGGACTTGACGAAGATGGGAGACATCGTGCGCAGCCGTACCTATGATGCATTCTTCCCGTTGATTGCGGTTGCTGTCTTTTATTTCCTTCTGGCCGGTTTCCTGATCTGGATTGTAAATCGGATAGAAATACGGGCTTTCGCAAGACGAAGACCTGGTGAAGGCGCCCGAAAGGGCAGTGAATCGTAAGGATCTGTCGATAAAAAACTTGCACATCCTGTTTGCCTATTCTTCCGATAGCATAGCTCACAAATCAATCACATAGCCCGCGCGCCCGGGAAGGAGCAGAAGAGATGATTGAACTGGAACATCTTGAAAAGAGATATAAAAACGCCGTGCCTCTGGCTGATGTGAACGCTGTCATCCATGACGGTGAGGTCATCTCGATCATCGGCCCCTCCGGTACCGGAAAATCAACCCTGATCCGCTGCATCGACATGCTCGAACGGCCGACAGGAGGAAAGATTATCCTGGACGGCGAGAATATATGCGCCCGTGGATATGATGTGACAAAGGCACGCCGCAAGATGGGAATGGTATTCCAGTCATTTCACTTGTTTGGTCACCTGAATGTGATCGAGAACATTATGCAGGCGCAGGTCGATATCCTGAAAAGATCCAAAAAAGAGGCCTATGAGACAGGGATGAAATTGCTGCAGCGTGTAGGACTTGCCAGCAAAGAAAACAACTATCCGGACGAACTGTCCGGAGGCCAGCAGCAGCGGATTGCCATCGCGAGGACGCTCGCCATGGATCCTGAGGTGATCCTGTTTGACGAGCCTACGAGTGCGCTTGATCCTACGATGGTGGGAGAGGTGCAGTCCGTGATCCGTGACCTGGCCAGGATGGATAAGACAATGCTGATCGTGACGCATGAGATGAACTTTGCCAGGGCGATCTGCAGCCGGGTATTTTATATGGATCAGGGCGGGATCTATGAGGACGGGACGCCGGAACAGATCTTTGATCATCCGCAGCGGGACCTGACAAAGCGTTTTGTGCAAAACCTCCGGGTGCTTACACTTACCATCGACGGCGAATATTTTGACATGGCAGGCGCGGGAACAGAGATAGACTGCTATTGTCTGCAGAATGATATTCCGCCCCGCACAAAGTACCGCATCTGTCTTGCCGTTGAGGAACTGGCTTCCCACCTTCTGCGGCCAGTGCTTGCCCATGCTCCCATCCGGATAACGGTAGAGTATTCCGGAAAGGATGGGAACGCGGAGGTTCTTGCGTTTTACGGCGGTGATAAGTTCGATCCGGCACACAGCGGGAATGGCTTTTCTTACCAGGTGCTCCAAAGCACGGTCAGCAGCCTTTCCTACCGCTATGATCCGGACGCGGACCAGCCGAACGTTGTAAAAGTCCTGATCTGAACATGATAGCAGTATTCTTGCAGCCGGATCTGTTCTGTATGGAGCTTTGAAAGAAGACAAAACAAACACAAGGTGTCGAATCGATTCCCGGAGGTGTCATGGTAAAAATGAACTGGATCAGTATTAAGAGGAAATATTCCACATTTCAGATTATCATCATGGGCTGTGCGCTCGTTATTCTGATCGGTACGATTCTCCTGATGCTTCCTTTTTCTTCCAAAAGCGGAGAAGTGACATCCCTGGAATGTGCGCTGTTTACCGCAACCTCCGCGGTATGCGTAACGGGCCTGATCATCCAGGATACGGCCTCCTATTGGTCCGGATTCGGACAGGCAGTCATCCTGATCCTGATCCAGGTAGGAGGCCTGGGCGTGATAACGATTGCTGCCTTCATAGAGTCTGTGGCGGGCAGAAAGCTTTCCGTGCGGGAGAAGAGCCTTGTGGGAGAAAGTATCTCTGCGTTTCAGACCGGCGGCATGGCGAAGATGGCGCGTCTGATTATCCTGATTTCACTGATTGTCGAGGCGGCAGGCGCGGCATTGATGATGCCGGTGATGTGCGGTGATTATGGCCCGCAGGGAATCTGGATGGCTGTGTTTCATTCGGTCTCTGCTTTCTGTAATGCAGGGTTTGATCTGATGGGAACCCACAGCGGTACATTTTCCTCCCTGACTGCCTATAAGGGGAATCTCCTGCTTGTCCTGACGGTGTGTGCCCTGATTATACTCGGCGGCATTGGCTTTTTGACATGGCAGGATATGTTGTTTCAAAGAAGAAAAATCAAAAAGTACAAGATGCAGAGCAAGGTGGTTCTTGTCACAACCCTGGTTTTGATCGTTGCTCCGGCTGTCCTCTATTTTTTCTTTGAGTTTACGGACGCATCGCTACCGGAAAGGTTCAGCCTTTCCTTGTTCCAGGCAGTTACGCCAAGAACTGCCGGTTTCAATACCGCAGACCTTGCCAAGATGTCCGGGAGAGGGATCGGGCTGATGATCGTGCTGATGATGATCGGAGGCGCGCCGGGTTCGACCGCCGGCGGGATGAAAGTCACGACGGTAGCAGTTCTTGCTGCCAGCGCAGTTTCTGTGTTTCGGAGAAATAAGGATACCCAGATGTTTGGCAGAAGGGTTGAGGACAGTGTGGTCAAGAGAGCATCGGCGCTTCTGCTGATCTATCTGCTCCTTACTTTCATCAGCGCGGTGGTAATCAGCTATATCGAAGGCCTTCCCATGAAGGACTGCCTGTTTGAAACCGCTTCCGCGGCCGGAACAGTCGGATTGACCCTGGGAATCACCCCATCCCTTGGCCTGGTCTCCCATTTGATCCTGGCCGCGTTGATGTTTTTTGGGAGGACAGGCGGACTGACACTGATGTATGCCGCGATTTCCGGCAAAAACGCGGAAGTGTCCAGATGCCCTGTTGAGAAAATCAATGTCGGGTAAATACCCTATATTTGCAATTCGTGGGACGTGCAATAAAGCATTGCCCCACTGGCAAGCAAGCTTGCCGTCTGGGCAAGCTTATTGCACTGGAGTCATAATATGCAAGGCAAAGGAGGAAAAAGAATCGATGAAATCATTTTTGCTGATCGGTGTAAACCATCTTGGATCTTTAATTACGAAAAAACTGGTAGACAAAGGGTATGAAGTTATGGCTGTTGACAACGATGAAGAGCGGATCAATGCGATTCAGTCTGTAGCCACGGATGTGTCGATCGGAGACACGACAAACGAGGAATTCCTGAGAACGCTTGGAATTGATGAATATGACGTCTGCCTGGTGACAATCGTTGATGATTTCCAGGATTCATTAATGACAACGTTTCTGCTGAAAGAGCTGGGGGCAGCGCGGGTCATCGCCCGGGCAAACACTGAGATACAGGAGAAGCTGCTGTACCGCAGCGGGGCTGATGAGGTGATCAATTCGGAAAAGATAGCCGCAGAATGGATGGTGTCGAAGTACTCATAAGTGGAACAGGGGACGGTTCTCCGTTTCACCCAATGGAACAGGGGACGGTTCTCCGTTTCACCCGCAGGGTGAAACGGAGAACCGTCCCCTGTTCCATCTTCCTTAGCTTGTTTTTTCCGCTATCATCGTTACATCATCTTCGATGAATCCATATTTTTCGATGTCTTAGATGAGATCTGAGATTCAGGAACCGGCTGCCGGAAAGCATTTTCAAAAAAGTTGAAATGAGCTACAATGAGTTCGATTGAAACAGAAATACTGCGTCGGTATTATGTGCTGGTTTTATGCACTGATTTGATGAGCAGGATTCAACTGTTGACCGGAAGAAGGAAGGGCGGATACGTTGAATAAAGCAAAGAGAACTGACAGGATCATTCTGATTGTATTGGCCGGGATTGCATTGCTTCTCGCCGTTTTTCTCTGGAGGCGGCAGTCAGGGACGGGCGCGGCGCCCGGTTCAGAGCGGGTCGGCGAAGAGGTCAGCTATAAGGATTACAACGGCAGAACCATAGGCATATTAACCGGGACGAATATGGAAGCGGCAACGCATGAATATTTTCCGGACAGCCAGTATCTTTATTTTGATGGGTATCCGAACCTGAATGCCGCTATTCTCAGCGGAAAGATCGATGCCTATCTGGCGGATGAACCCGCGATGAAAATGCTCCACGCAAATGAGCCGCGGATCGACTATATCAAAAAACGCCTGACAAACAACAGGTATTCCTTCGCGTTCCGAAAGAATGATCCAAAGGAACAGCAGTTGCTTGATCAGTTCAATGAATTTCTGAGGAAGATCAAGCAGGACGGTACCTATGATGAGATCGATTCCACCTGGTTAGGCAATGATGAGAGCAAGAAGGTCGTGGATATGTCCGGCCTGACAGGGGAGAACGGGACGGTTCATGTCATTACCACGTCGACCGATGAACCTTTTTCTTACATAAAGGATGGGGAACATGTGGGATATGATATCGATGTTGCGGTCCGCTTCTGCCGGGAGTATGGATATGCGATCGAGATCGGGGACGTGTCGTTTGAAGGCCGTATCCCGGCCCTGGAATCCGGGAAATATGATTTTACCACTACTTTGAATGTGACGCCGGAGCGGGAAGAGGTTGTCATGTTTTCTGAACCGGTCTCCGAAGGCGGCATTGTGGTAGCGGTCAGGTCAGAGGATCTTGCTGCCGGCGCCATGCCGACGGTAAAAGACTATGCCGGAAAAACCATTGGCTCTGCGGTGGGAACAACCTATGACCAGACTATCCGGAAGAATATCCCGGACGCGAAGATCAGTTATTATACGACCTGGGGGGACATGCTGGCAGCGCTGGAGACAGGAAAGATTGATGCATTCTGCGCAGATGATCCGGTAGTGCGGAGCATGATGCGGGAAAGCGATGCCGTTGCAATGCTTCCGGACAAGATGGAAAAGTATTCCTATGGGTTTGCGTTCAAAAAAGACGCAGGCGGGAAAAAGCTATGCGATGAGTTCAGCGCATATATCCGTGAATGTAAGGAAAACGGAACGCTGGAGGAACTGGACCGGAAATGGTTTGAAGGGGAAACAGAGGAACAGACAGCGCCGGATCTGAAAACGCTGACACCGGAGCATGGAACCCTGAAGATGATCACGGACGCTGAGAATCCTCCTTTTGATACCCTGGTGGATGGGAAGATCGCAGGGTATGAAACAGACCTGGCATACAGATTCTGCAAGGACAGAGGGTATGGGCTTCAGGTTGAAAATGTATCATTTTCAGCGATCCTTCCTGCTGTACAGGCAGGAGCATGTGATTTTGCCGCGGCATCCATGACCATCACGCCGGAACGTTCCGAAAGCGTGTATTTCGCCGAACCCCATTATGAGGGAGGGGCGGTTCTTGCGGTGCGCGCGTCCGACCTGAACCAGGCAGGAAGCACTGTTACGGAGAAAAAGAACTTTTTCCAGCGCCTTGCGTTCAGCTTTGAGCGGAATTTCATCCGCGAAAACCGTTGGAAGCTGATCCTTTCTGGTATCGGTGTGACGCTTCTGATTACCGTGCTGTCCGCTTTGTTTGGATCTGTCCTCGCCTTTGGGGTGTGCATGTTCCGGCGGACCGGCAGCACCCTTGCACGTATCATCGCGAACATCTATGTAAAGATCTTCCAGGGAACCCCCATGGTTGTGGTGTTGATGATCCTGTATTATATCATCTTTGGGAAAAGCAGCATTCCTGCCATCTGGGTTGCCGTAATCGGCTTCACGCTGAACGTGGGGGCTTATGGATCGGAAATCATGCATACTGCCATAGAGAGTATTGACGGCGGGCAGGAAGAAGCAGCGCTTGCTTTGGGGTATACCGACCGCCAGGCCTTTTACGGGTTTATCTTCCCGCAGTCAGCAGTCAGGTTCCTTCCGGTCTACCGGGGGGAACTGATCAACCTTCTGAAGAGCACCTCCATCGTGG
>CAMORF010000029.1 GCA_946623485.1 uncultured Clostridia bacterium | reverse complement strand
GATGAGCGTTTGGACAAGTCAGATGTACAAGTTATTCTGTAACAGATCCTTAGATAGAAAAGGGGAAAGAATGTCAGAAGAGGCCGGGAACAGGATCCTGTTGTTTGGCGGGACGACAGAGGGGCGGCGGATGGCGCAGTCATTGGCCCGGCGTGGGTTTCGGGTAACGGTATGTGTTGCTTCAGAAACAGGAGCTGAGTATCTGAGCCGGATTCCCGGACTGGAGATCAAAGTCGGAAGGAAGGACGCCGGGCAGATGCTTCGGATTCTGCAGGATCTGCAGAAACAGCAGGAGCAGCAGGAGCAACAGAAGCAGCAGGGGCAGCAGCAGAATAAGCAGAAGCAGCAGGAACAACAGAATCTGCAGAAGCAGCAGGTATACTGCATTGACGCGACTCATCCCTATGCGGTGGAAGCGACGAGAATGATCCGGACTGCCTGTGATCAGGCAGGTGTGCCCTGCTGGAGGCTGCTCCGGCAGCAGATTTCCGGGGAGGAAATGAAACAGCTGGTTTTCTCACGGATGGAGCAGTTTTGGAAGAGCGGCAGCCATAAAACAGAGCACAAAGATCCTTTGGAAGTGCCCGTCAGCCTTTCCGATTCTGTCCGGCTGCGATATTGTGACAGCGCAAAGGAAGCATGTCAGATGCTGATGGAAACGGGCAGCCGGAGTGGTCCGATTCTGATCACCACCGGCGCAAAGGAAGCAGCCTGCTTTACGCCGCTTTTAGAATGTTTTACGCCGCTTCTGAGCAGTGATATGCCATCCGGCGCGGTGCCCGAAGTGTATATCCGGATTTTGCCGTCTGCAGACAGCATCAGGCTGTGCAGGGATGCAGGGTTTCCAGAGGATCACATTCTGACAGGAACCGGTCCTTTTTCGGTGGAGGAAAATGTGCGGGTTCTCCGGAAGCTTCGGATCCGGTCGATGGTAACGAAGGACGGTGGTATCGAAGGCGGCTATCCGGAAAAGCTTGCCGCCGCCGCTCTGTGTAAAGCGGAGGTGATTGTGATCCGGCGGCCCCGGGAGGAGGGCCTGACGGAAGAAGAGATTTTGAAACTGCTATGAATCGTAAACGCTTTTTTAAAATGCGTTTACGATAACGATTCAACACCCCCATCCGCTCAGAGGACTTTGCGTTCTGAGCAATGAGGGTGGATTGTTTCGCTATTATGACGCGGAACCATTGAGTTCATATCATAATCATTGAAGTCATATTATAATCATTGAAGTCATATTATAATCATTGAGGTTATATCATGCTAAAGACGCTTTTGCGGTATTTCAGGCCGCATATGAAACTGTTCCTGCTGGACATGGCTTGTGCCGTGCTGGCGGCAGGAATTGACCTGGCTTTTCCGATGGTTTCGCGGTATGCGATGTATACCCTTCTGCCGGACCGCATGTTCCGTGCATTTTTTGTATTGATGGCGGTGGTCGGCATCTGCTACGCGTTTCGCTCTGTGTGCTATTACATCATGACATACTGGGGACATACCTTCGGAATCCGGGTCGAGACAGATATCCGCGCGGACCTCTTCCGCCACCTGCAGGAGCTGGATTTTGAGTTTTATGACCAGATGCGGACCGGAAACCTGATGAGCCGCCTGACGGGCGACCTGTTTGAGGTTACGGAGCTTGCGCATCATGGGCCGGAGGATCTGCTGATCTCGGTGCTGACGGTGGTTGGATCCCTGGTGATTATGTTCACCATCGAATGGCGGCTTGCGCTGGTGGTTTCCGTGCTGATCCCGGTTTTTCTGGCCATTACGATGATGCAGCGCCGGAACATGTCCCGTACTTCCTCTCATGTCAAAAAGACGCTGGCGGGGATCAACACGGACATTGAGACCAGCCTGTCCGGGATGAAGACTTCGAAGGCTTTTGCAAATGAGCATGTGGATAATGCCCGTTTTACTGCAGCGAATACGCAGTACCGGGGGGCGAAGAAGGATTTTTACCGCGCGATGGGAATCTTCAATGCATCGCAGGAATTCTTCATGGGCATCCTTCCTGCTGTGGTGATTGCGGTAGGAGGCGTTTTGATCATGCAAGGGCAGCTGAATTACATCGACCTGATTACATTTACCCTGTTCGTCAGTTCTTTCGTGACCCCGATCCGGAAGATGGCACAGTTTGCGGAAACATTTGCCAGCGGAATGGCCGGGCTCAGGCGGTTTGAGGAAGTGATGGCCATGAAGCCGACGGTCCGGGAGAAGCCGGACGCGGCGGACCTGCAGGTTACGGAGGGCCGTGTCGATCTGGATCATGTCAGCTTCTCTTATATACATAACCCGGAGGTGCTGCATGACATTGACCTGCATGTGCGTGGCGGGGAAATGATCGCGGTGGTTGGTGCGTCCGGGGGCGGCAAGACAACGCTTTGCCACCTGATCCCGCGTTTTTATGATGTTGTGTCCGGATCGATCCGGATTGATGGGAAGGACATCCGTGATGTGACAAAGCGGTCGCTGCGCGGCAGCATCGGCATCGTGCAGCAGGAGGTCTTCATCTTCGCGGATACGATCCGGGAAAACATCCGGTATGGAAGACCCGGGGCGTCGGATGAGGAAGTAGAGAAAGCGGCGAAGCAGGCGGAGCTCTATGAGGATATTCTCCGCATGCCAAAAGGGTTTGACACCTATGTCGGTGAGCGGGGAACCCGGCTGTCGGGCGGGCAGCGGCAGAGGGTTTCGATTGCGCGGATCTTCCTGAAGGATCCTGCTGTCCTGATCCTTGACGAGGCGACATCCGCCCTCGACACGATTACGGAAGAACACATTCAGAAAAGCTTTGACGAGCTGATGGAAAACAGGACGTCCTTTGTGATTGCGCACCGCTTGTCTACGGTCCGGAACGCGGACCGGATTGCGGTGATTGAGGATGGGCAGATCAAGGAACTTGGAACCCACGAAGAACTGCTGGCGGCCAGGGGCGAGTACGCTCGGCTTTATGAAGCGCAGGAACTGTAAACCTGTCAGAATTTGAGAAATCGCAGGAATTGTGAAACCACAGATACCATAGTTGAGAACGATCAACAGGCAGGGCAAAGCATGAGAATTGATCTTGCAGGGTTTGGGCCGGGGGAAGCCGGGCTGGTTACCGGCCAGGTGTTAAACGCGATTGCGGAAGCTGACCTGATCATCACGTCAGCAAGGCTGAGCGGTTATCTGTCCGGCATGGGTGGCATACCATCTCTAAGCATGGCAGAGGCTGTGTGCGCGGATGTGACAGAGGCTGCGCGCGCAGATGTAACAGCGGTTCGTGAGAAAGCGGAAGAGGCCTTTGGATCTGAATTGGCTGCGGTTCAGGGAAACGTGGTGAGATGCAAGGCAGGTGCCGGAATCCATGTTGAGACCCGGACAAAGGACATCTGCCGGATCCTGGAGGAAACGGCATGTGAGTATGCAGTGTGCCTGTTTAGCGGAGACAGCACATTTTTCTCAGGCGCCGCCCCCCTATATGAATTATTGAAACAATCCGAACGGATCCGGGAAAAGGGTGCAAAGATCCGAATCCTTCCCGGCATATCAAGTATTGTCTATGCCTGCAGCTGTATGGGACTTTCATATCAGGATATAGAGGTTTTTTCGGCGCATGGCAGAGACCAGGATGTGGTAAGGGCGGTGATGAATGGGAAGATCACGGCCTTTCTGACATCGGGAAGCAAGGGACCGGCCATGTTGTGCGAGAACCTGGTGCGTGCCGGCCTCGGCAGTCTTCCGGTGACAGTCCTGGAGATGCTCTCCTTGCCTGAGGAGCGCATCCGCAGGATGACAGCCCGGGAGGCAGCAGTGGAGACGTTTCATCCCCTGTCGGTTTTATTTGCGGAGCCGGCGCCCGGATCGGAAATCCTTCGAAGGAGCGTGCCTGGAATCCCGGATGAGGCTTTTGTCAGAGGGGTGGTTCCCATGACAAAGCAGATGGTCCGTGTATGCGCCCTTTCGATGCTGAATCCGGGCGTGGAGGATCTGTGCTGGGATCTCGGGGCCGGGACCGGAAGTGTGTCGGTAGAGCTTGCAAGGCTTTGCCGCAGGGTGGTCTGTGTAGAGAAGAATCCGGAAGCAGTCCGGCTGATGGAAGAGAACCGGGAAAGGTTTGGGGCATGGAATATGGAAATCGTGACTGGGGAGATCCCTGGGATTCTGGATTCCCTCCCATTGCCGGACCGGGTTTTTCTCGGCGGGGGCGGCAGATGGATCGGGGCGATTCTGAGCAGTTTGCAAAGCAGGTGTCGTGACAGAAAACTTCCCGTGATCTGCGCGTCAGCGATCACCCTGGAGACCTTGCATGAGGTCACCTGCAGGCTGGAAGACACAGGGTATGAGACTTCAGTCAGGCAGATATCTGTCGCGGATGTGAAGAAGCGGGGAGAATATCATATGTTGGAAGCGCAGAACCCGGTATATCTGATTCTGGGAAAGATGATATGATTTGAGAAAGCCGGACGAAAGCCGAGACCGCTTTGAAAGCCAGACGAAAGCCGATACCGTTTTGAAAGCCGGATGAAAGCCGATACCGTTTTGAAAGCCGGATTAATGCAAATACCGCTTTAACTGGGCATAGAAATTTTCACGGGTACCGGCCATAATAATAACAACGGTTTCGGCTTTTTTAGTCGTTTCATTTATCCGTTCTTCAACCGTATATGCAAGCTCATAGTTGATACGGTTGTAGTAAATATCATATCCGAGAACCCCATCGAGATCTCCGTGCTTTGGCTCGCCGATGGCAGGATTCTTGCATATTTCCTTTATCGCATCGTTGTATAACTGTTTCAGGTTTTTATCTTTGAGTTTCTTAAGATATTTTGCGGCGGGCGGCAGAAAGATCACGTCTGTCATTGTGTTTCTTCTCCGAATACTTCATCATATGAAGCGTAATCACCGATTCCATGAGCAGCTTCTCTGGCAGATTGAAGCATTGCTTCAACTGCCGGACGCACTTTTGACTGCCTGGATTTGAATTCCGAAAGCAGTTCTTTGCCGGAATATCCTTCGGATATAAGGTCAGACAGTATTTGTTCGGCAAATGCTCCGCTTCCCTCAGGTTTTGCGGGTTCAATTATGAGCATGCCGTTGCCAAGCGTACAGATTGCCTCTCTGCCAAATCCTAACTTGGTAAAGAACTTCTGGGGGATTGTAAATTGACGCTTTGAAGATATTGTTACTTTTTTTTGTTCTGGAGTTATCACTGCAGATGGCATCATTTACACCTCCTCATTATAACATGCAAAACCTGTCAGAAAGCATGCAAAACAAAGAATCCTTGTTTCCTTGTTATTTTAGCCTTTCTGAATGGAACCGTCAAGGATGTGGAAGGATGAGCAGGAATCGGGTTCATTTCGGCTGTTGCGGAGCGGGCTCACAGCAGTTACAATTGTTTGTATCAAGAACCATTTTTTTAGAAAGCGAGGGATGAGAGCATGAAAAAGGAGAAAGGACAGGGGAAACCAATCCCCGCCTCTGCATTGTTGGTGATCCTTGGACTGGTTTTGATTATCTTCCGTAACGCGGCACCGGAGATTGTTCTGAGGATCCTTGCCGTCGGCCTGCTTGTTGTCGGAGCGGCTGGAATCTTTCAACAGGTCCGGGACAAGGAGGCGAAAAAAACAAGCCGCATCGGAAAAGGATTTGTGCATGCGCTCTATATCATTCTGGGAATTGCCATCCTGGTGAAGACCGGCTTCTTTGCGCAATTTTTCAAATATGTGCTCGGGGGCATTATGATTTTCTTCGGAGTAAAGGATATGGTTCCTGCAATCAAGTACAGGCAGGGATGGCTGAAGCTCATCCTGAGCGTGCTGGCCATCATTCTGGGTGTCTGCCTGCTTTTCGTCCCTGCGGGATTCCTTACCCTGTTCTCTGGGCTGGCGCTGATTTACAGCGGGGTTATCTCTATTTACAACGAATCTAAAAAAACCGATGGGGCAAAAAAGTAGAGGGATAACAAGCCTGATGCGGGGGACACAGGAGCGGGAGGCAAGACGATGAAACAGTTTCATTTTGAATATGACACCATAGCCCAGGCCTGTGCCGGGATTTCCGGAATCCGCGATGTTCTTTCGGATCATCCGGGCAAGGACGCGATGGTTTTTCTCTTTTTAGCCAGGTTTTCAAAAGAAGAGGCCGAACGCCTGATCGCGGCCTATGATGACAGCCTTCCGGAAGTGAAGCGTGTTGGCATCTCAGGGGGGTATGCTGTCGATCTGAATGCAGCGCTGCCGATCATCAAATGCAATCTTGTGATCGCCGAATGCGGGGAGGTGTTTCATCCATTTCAGATTCCCTGTGCTCCCGGCGGCGAGGCAGACGCAGCGGATGCGTTGAACCGGTTTATAGATCAGATTCCCGATGTGAAGGGGGTGGCGTTCTATCCGTCTGGTCTTGGGCTGAATGTAACCAGGGTTCTGCGGGCAATGGATTCAAAGGCTCCCTTTTTTGGCGCGATGGCGATCCCGAAATATGAGTCCTCCAGGATGCTGAATACAGGGATTCTGGAGGATGGCTACGGAATCGGCAGGGAAATTCTGTCTTTGGGGTTCACGGTGATGGTGATCGCCGGGCAGCAGGTGACCCTTTCTCTGGATTACATTCTGGGCTGGGAGCCCATCGGAAGGGAGATGGATGTCACGATCGAGCCCCCCACGCCGGGAATGCTGCGGGCGGGGGAGACGGAGCTTCGCCTGATTGATGGAAAACCGGCTTTGGAGATCTACAGAAAATACCTTGGGGTGGAGTGGAACGAGGATTTCATTATGAATGTCTGCGAGTTCCCCCTGATGGTACAGCAAAACGGAGTGGATATCTGTTTTGTGCCGATGAACAGCCGCTACGGCAGGCTGTCTTTGATTGGAAATGTGGAGGAGAAGGACAAGCTTCGCTTTTCGTACAGTACCAGGGAAGCGATCCTCAGCGCATCCGAAGAAGGCAGTAAGCGTATGGCTGCCTTTGAGCCTGAGGCAGTGGTGCTGAGCCTTTGCGGAAACCGGATTAATTTCCTGAAGCAGGATGCCCACCTGGAATGGGACTATTACAGGAGGAATAACCCGAATCTCGTATATTGCCATGGGCAATGTGAGATCGCTTACAAGGATGGAAAGGGGGGCGTGCTGAACAGCGCCCTGGTGGCCGTGGGCATCAGGGAGTGTGACGGACATGGCGGAGCGGAGAGCTATATTGGCAGACCGGATACGGGGAATGAGCACATCAATGGCTTTATCCCGCTGGAATATCGCGTTTCCCATTTCTTCCATGTGATGACAGAGGAGCTTGTGCATTTTCAGCATCATCTGGAGGATGAGGTTGAGAAAAAGACACGGGAGAATGAAGGGCTGTCCTTCCATGTTGTGCAGACTCTGGCGGAGGCGATTGATGCCAAGGATACCTATACCAACGGGCATTCCGGCCGTGTCGCGAAGTATTCGAGGGAAATTGCAAGAAGGCTGGGGCTGACGGAAAGGCAGCAGAATGAGATCTTCATGATGGGGCTTTTGCATGATGTGGGAAAGATCGGCGTTCCGGATGCGGTGATCAACAAGCCGGGCCGGCTTACGGACGAAGAATTAGCGATGATCAAGACACATCCCGCGACAGGAGCGAGAATCCTGGAAAAGATCCGTGAGATGCCGGGGCTTGCGGTGGGAGCGCATTGGCACCATGAAAGGATAGATGGAAAAGGATATCCGGATGGCCTGAAGGGAGAGAAGATCCCGGAGCCGGCCAGGATTATTGCCGTGGCAGACGCCTACGACGCGATGACCAGCAACCGGAGCTACCGTGACGTGATGCCACAGGAAAAGGTCAGGGAGCAGATTGAAAAAGGCCTGGGTACCCAGTTTGATCCTGTATTTGGTAAGATCATGCTCCAGATGATTGATGAGGATACGGAGTATCAGATGCGGGAAGGGTGAACCGGAAACGAATCATTGTTGAAGAAAAGCTGAGAGAGCCTGGCGGGTTTTCGCCGCCAGGCTCTCTCAGCTTTCTTCAAACAATGATCTTCGAGCTGTATCAGATCCTTACTGTTATTTCAGGAACGCGGGCAGATTGTATCTGCAGTAGCCATAGACACCTTCGTGATGAAGCGCATGAGCGGACAGAATGGATTCTGCGTTTTCCCTGAAGTAGTTTACAATCTTTTCAGCAAGTACATCCATCTTAGATGATGTGGATGAGTAGTGTCTGTTTGTATAATAAGTTGTAGCTGTGTTTGTCATAATTACACCTCCAATTTGTTTTTCTTTGTCCTTATGACAATGATTACTATACCGCCGGAAGGAGATGGATATAAGGTTGATGATTGACCTGTTTTGGGGTAATATTGACATAAGGAGGGATTGACATATCCTGGGAACAGCTTGACGAAGGGGAAAACGGGCAGAAACGGAAGGCAGAAGGATGCAGGAGGCGGACGGGTGGAACTGGAAAAAAGCAGGATGCAGGAGCGCCGGGAGAAGCATTATGCGGCACAGGAAAACCGGCTTAAGGTGGATTTCATTACGGACCGGGGGCAGTATCATGCAGCCCACTGGGACAGCGACCTGGAGATCATTTACCTGCTGAATGGAAATGCGGCGATTCTGCTGGATGGGGCGCAGGTTCAGCTTGTCCAGGGAGAATTCATTGTGATCGACGCCGGAAGGATCTTTGAACTGCAGTGCAAGGAGAGCTTCATGCAGATCCGGGTCCGGGTGGATAAAGAATTCCTGTCTGCCCGCGCAGGGGATCTGTCAAGGGAGAATTCCGGGCAGGGGGAGATGGAGATCATGAACAGGAGGTATTCCTGCCAGCGGGATACCCTGAAGGCGGAGCAGCTGGAACATTTCCTGGAGATCTGTGAGCTGTTCAAGAGCATGGTTCCTCTGTACATCAGCGAGCCTGCCGGGTTTCGTCTGAAAACGGAGTCCATTGTCCTGGAGATCCTTTATCTTCTGGTCCGGCATTTTTCGGAAGAAGTCAGGGAAACGGCAATCCCGGAGGTCACACAGGATCTGAACCGGATCCGGGAGATTCTCGCATATATAGAAGACCATTATCAGGAGCCCATCTCCCTGATGGACATATCCTCCGAATTCGGCCTGTCCCGGGAATACTTCAGCCGCCTGTTTCATAAAAGCATCGGGATGACGTTTACAGACCATCTTACCAGAGTCAGGATCGCACATTTTTACCATGATCTGACCACGACGGACGCGCCGGTCATGAAGCTGCTGGAAGAAAATGGATTGACGAACTACAAACATTTCCGGAAGAATTTTAAGGAACTCTACGGATATTCTCCGCGGGATTTGCGGAAGGTTCTCTATTGATGGAGACAGGGATTATGGCGAGAAACATTATGATCCAGGGAACGATGTCCAATGCCGGCAAGAGTATCCTGTGCGCGGCGCTGTGCCGTGTCCTGAAGCAGGATGGACTGCGGGTTGTCCCGTTTAAGAGCCAGAACATGGCTTTGAATTCCGGCGTGACGTGGGATGGGCTGGAAATGGGAAGAGCCCAGATCCTGCAGGCGCAGGCGGCGGGGGTGGAGCCGGACGTACGGATGAACCCGATTCTGCTCAAGCCTTGCAGTGACACCGGATCCCAGGTGATTGTAAATGGAAAAGTCATCGGGCAGTACAGTGCGCGGGCATATTTCGCAATGAAAAAATCCTTGATCCCTGCTGTAATGGTATCTTATGAGAGCCTTGCGAACGAGGCGGACGTAGTGGTGATTGAGGGCGCGGGGAGCCCTGCGGAGATCAATCTGAAGCAGGATGACATTGTCAACATGGGGCTGGCGCGCATGGTTGGCGCGCCGGTCCTGCTGGCGGGGGACATCGATCCGGGCGGTGTTTTTGCACAGCTGTATGGGACCGTGAAGCTTCTCGAAGAGGAGGAGCAAAGGAGGATCAAGGGCCTGATCATTAATAAGTTCCGGGGAGACCGGTCGCTGCTGACCCCGGGGATCGACCTGCTGGAGGAAAAACTGGACATCCCTGTTGTGGGGATCCTTCCTTATCTGAGGATTGGCCTGGAGGAGGAAGATTCCCTGTCGGAAAGGCTGAGAAAGCGAAGCCATACAAAGCCCCTGGATGCCGCGGTCATCCGGTTTCCGCGTATTTCCAATTATACGGACTTTGACGCGCTGGAGGAGCATCCGCTGATCGGCGTGCGTTATGTTGAGGAGAAAAATGAATTCGGCGTGCCGGATCTGGTGATCCTTCCGGGTTCAAAGAGCACATTGGCGGACCTGAGATGGCTCAGGGAAACCGGGCTTTCGGATCTGGTACTTGCCTCGGCGCAAAACGGTACTTTCACCCTGGGAATCTGCGGAGGCTATCAGATGCTGGGGGAGGCGGTCTGTGATCCGGAGGGCACAGAAGGCGGAGCGACGACACGATGTGTCACGGGACTTGGCCTTCTTCCCGTCAGGACTGTGTTTCGCCGGCGTAAGGTGCGCAGGAAGGTTAGTGGAACCATCCGGGAAGGATTTCTGACTGGCGCATGGGTGTATGGATATGAGATTCATATGGGGGACACCCAGCTTCTGGATGAATGCCATGCAGTCGATGCAAAGGTGGCAGCTTCTGAACCGGATGTTGTGGGGATCCGTCCGCCTCTTATGACTGCGCGGGGAAATGTATGCGGCACTTACCTTCATGGTTTGTTTGACAGCGGACAGGCGGTGGATCGGCTTGCGAATCTTCTGGCCGGGAGAAAGGGAGTACTTTTGTCCGGCTATCAAAGCGAGGACAGAAACCAGAGCAGGGAACGCCAGCTTGACCAGCTCGCCGATGCATTTCGCAGGAATATGGATATGGAACGGATTTACCGGATCATAGAAGAAGGAGCTGCTGCGCCGTGATATAGACTGCCGGGACACAATTCAGGAAAGAAACCAGGTTATAATTCAGGAAGGAAGCCAGGTTATAATTCAGGAAGGAAGCCAGGTTATTATTCAGGAAAGAAGCCCGGTTATCATTCAGGAAGGCAGTCAGGATACAGGAAGGAAGTCAGGATATGGTTTCGGAAAGAACCTCGGGTAAGTCAGGAAATATGTGGATGGATCCCGCCGGCATCGAGGCGGAGAGCATGCGCCGGATCGAGGAGGCGTTAGGACGGGAAGAGGCTTGTGCTGGAGGAATGAAGTGGCAGGAGCCGGAGCGTTCGGTTGTCCGGCGGGTGATCCATACGACCGCAGATTTTGATTTTGCCGGGAACCTGTTTTTTTCGCAGGACGCAGTCAAAAAAGGAAGGGAAGCGCTTGCGGCCGGAAAGCCCGTGATCACCGATACCAATATGGCCCTTGCCGGAATCAGCCGTCCATCCTGCCTGAAATTCGGGAATGCCGCCCTGTGCTTCATGTCCGACCCTCAGATTGCTGTCCGGGCCAGGGCAGAAGGCTGCACACGGGCCTATGCCTCGATGGGATACGCGGCAGAGCATTTTCCCGATGCTGTCTATGCGGTGGGAAACGCGCCCACCGCCCTTTTTCGTCTCAGTGAGATAATCCAAAGCGGCACATCCGCCCCGGCGCTGATCATCGCTGTTCCTGTGGGCTTTGTCAATGTGGTCGAAAGCAAGGAACTGATTCGCAAAGTCTGTATGGAGAAAGATATCCCGCTGATCGCGGCGATGGGACAAAAAGGCGGAAGTCCGGTCGCGGCAGCGATTGTCAACGCGCTGTTTTATGGGATACCAGAGATATGATTCTTTACGGGATGCCAGACGGGCTATGTGATTGATTTTTGAGCTGTGCTATCGGATGAAAAGACAAGCAAGA
>CAMORF010000028.1 GCA_946623485.1 uncultured Clostridia bacterium | reverse complement strand
TCTTTCAGGCAGCGCAGGAGCCGCAGGTAGGCTGCGCTGCATTCATACCCTTTGGCTTCATCCGTATCCAGAAAGACCAGGCTGCGTGTTTTGCCTCTTCCAAGCAGCCGTTCTTCCCGGTCAAAGAGCGCATTCAGGACATCCAGATAAAAGAGGACGGCCGCTTTTCTTTCAGCGCGAAAAGATGCTGTCTCCTGGCTGTCGGGATAATAATCCGTCAGAAGCCAGCTGCAGACATATGCATTCCATGTGCCGTCTCCCGGATATCCTGCACCGGCGCACAGCTCCTTGAGACGCTCTGAGAGCGGCTGTGGAAAATGTGTCAGGTCTGCGCCGTTTTCGCCCAGCGGGTAGGAAGAGGCCGCCTGCAGAATCTGTTCCTCTCTGTTTGTACTGTTCATGTGGTACCTCGTTATGCTGTGGATCGGAGCCGATTTTACAGCCCTTGTTGTTACGTACATCCCTGCGCCGGAAAGGTTTAGGAGCTGCTCATATGTTTTTTCTGAACGGATCCTTAATTTACAGAGACAGCAGCAGGTGCTCAGCGTGCATGTCATGGATCAGGCGGGCATGGCTGCCAGCCAGGTCATACCAGGCGATGATGCTGCTGTCGGCATCCGGTACGATTTCCAGAATCCCATTTTCCATCTCCATGAGCTTTTCAGGGTGGAAATGTACCCGCCGTTTATCTTCGAATACGGCGACGTACAGGATATCAGCCTCCACAAGATCCTGGAAGATGTGGCTGCCGTAGGAGAGCTCCGGCTGGTAACCGGCCCGGGATTCTGCGATTTCACAGATTGCCCCAAAGGAGCTGATATCGGAAAATGCGGTCGGCACGCCCAGTTCCGGAGAGGAAGTGCCGATCCTTCCGGGCGCAAAGAGCACCAGGTTTTTTCCAGCCTCCCGGAAATGCCAGTTCAGTTTCCCCAGGCTGCGCGCGATCCCGGGCTTCCTGGCATAGGGCATCTGGTAGTAAGCGATGGGATCGATGTACACGATCCCATCCACACGGACGGACCGCGGCATGCCCATGGAAGCATGCAGGGTCTCCAGCAGGATGAACCGCTCCCTGGGAATGCCGTCCTCCCGCAACGCTGCAACAGTGCCTTCCCGGAGCCTTGCTGCAACAGTGCCTTCCCGGAGCCCGGCTGCAACAGTGCCTTCCTGGAGCCTCGTTGCATCAGTACCTTCCCGGAGCCTCGTTGCATCAGTACCTTCCCGGAGTCCGGCGCAGGGAGGGCAGGCTCTTGCATTTTCTTCCTGCAGTTTCCCGGGCGAGGCGGCCTGGCCAGGCACCAGCAACGGCCGGCACTGAAGCAGGTTGACCATGAAATCCCCGTCCTCGCTGAGATTGACCGTGAACTCGATATCAACGCTTTGCCCGTAGCTGTCCTGCAGCTGCTTCAGCATTTCCCGCATCAGCTGCATCAGCGCTTTGTTTTGGGTAAGCCCCTTGCAGGAGACGAATTCAACAAAGCGGCGGTCCCCGCGCTCCCGGAAGATCCGCTCTGCCTGTGTATCATGCTCCAGCAGAATCCGGCGCAGCCAGGGCGGGAGGCTGCCATAGATCTCATCCAGCGTTACATAGCGGAAGGATGCCGTTGTCTTATCGATCAGTGAGATCTTCCGCTGGCTGTAACGGTGCTTTTCTGCCGAGGAATGGTAGGGGGTAGCCTCAGGCGCGTCCAGGCTCACAAGCCGGGGATAAGCGCCTTCGATCCGGTCCACCGCGCTTGTTCCCA
The DNA here is from genome assembly GCA_946623485.1 of uncultured Clostridia bacterium. Taxonomy (GTDB): domain Bacteria; phylum Bacillota; class Clostridia; order Lachnospirales; family Lachnospiraceae; genus Porcincola. The sequence continues at coordinate 10,120 of CAMORF010000028.1, read as the reverse complement.
GGCCCATGACCAGGCGGAGCATCCCGGCATCCGGATTCAGGGCAGGGAGAAAACGGTATGGGCTGTAGGAGTATCCGACGCCGGCCGCGCAGGGCATGAAATACTGCCCGAAATGGGAACCGGATACGCGCATGACCAGGATTGCCATTTCCTCATCCCGTTCAGACAATGCCCGCCGCCTGCGGTAGTCCAGGGCGGAGAGAGACATGGTGCTGGCATAGACAGTACGGACAGCTTCTTCAAAGGCCAGAAGCCGCTCTTCCCGGGTTCCGAGGTTCGGTACGAACACAGAATCATATTTTCCGGCAAACGCATTTTCAAAGCCATCTTCCAGGATGCTGCTGGAACGGACGATTACGGGCTCCTGCCCATAATAATCCAGAAGATGAAGAAACTGCTGCTCAATCTGAGGCCAGAAGGAGCCCTTCCGGATCGCGTCGTGAAGCTCCCCGGCGAGGGCAAAATACCCGTCTTTGGTCCTCTGGCGGACGGAAAGCTCCCACAGGTCATTTTCCACCAGATAACTGGTATACACGTCAGAACCGATATAAAAGGAGTCATGTGCCTCCATATAGTCGTACAGCTCCGGCTTCAGATTCTCGATGATCTTGCGCGCCGTCAGCATGCCGCATGATTTACCGCCGATCTGCCCGCTCCCGACCATGTGCTCTTTGACGAAGAAGTAATCCGCAGGCCGGAAATTCTCCAGGATCAGAGCCCGCATGCGGAGATCTCTGCTCATCATGATCTGGCACATCCTGGCACACTCCGCAGTAAGGTCGTCCCCGGATTCATATTTGCGCTGCGCTTTCAGGAAAAAACGGTCCCAGCTGTCCATGCTCAGGTCCGCATGAATCCTTCCAACCATATCCCTGGCACGGTGATAGCGGCTGAGCTTTACGCCGTCCGTAATCAGCGCGGCTTCTCCGGTGGACGGATTCAGCAGATGGGGATGGGACAGGTCGCTGCCGCTTTTCCCATGGATCTTTTCCGCACGCAGATAGATGTTCTTGAAATCCGAGCAGACTTCCAGAAAACTGTCTGCGATCTGCGCAATCTTACGGGAAGCTTCCTCAGAGTGCATGAGCGACATCAGCGGGAAGAGCCCTACGTCCTGGAGGCTGTCAAGAAGCGGTGCCGTCACCGTAAAAAAGTTGACCATCATCAGGTCGGTTGCCCAGGCGGTCTGCAGCTCGGACAGGCAGTCAAACACCAGGATACAGCCCTTTTCCAGCGCACGGATCCTTTCATGCAGCGCCACCGTGAAATTGCGGAATCTGTGGTTCAGCCGTACCGGGATTTCATGCTCCCATTCTCCGGAAGCAGTTTCCGGTTTCGGACCGCCTGCCACATCCGGGACGTTCGCCACGTCCGGGACGAAACGAATCCGCACAAGTTTTCTTCCTTTCTCCCGCGCAAACTGCACAAATGTCGGCAGAATCCGCGAAAAATCAGACAGGTCGCCCATCGAAAACACAATACTGGCCCCCTGCCCGGAAGAAGGAAGAAGATCTGTAAGCTTTTGATTCATCTGCTCCGCCATGCAAACTCCTGAAGTTCGTTGTTTGAAAATGATTCACGCTGCATCTCGTTTAATCAACTCTATTATACATCGAATGCAGGCACATTTCCACCTGTGAAACAGGGGACGGTTCTCCGTTTCATGCATGCATGAAACGGAGAACCGTCCCCTGTTTCAGGATTTGCAGTTTGTCGCGGAGTGAGATATACTATACTTGTTTGAATGTGTTTTGCTTGAATGGTTTTCGGAGGACGGTGTTTGACGGAGGGCATGTGATGAACAATTACATTGAGGCGGTAATCAGAAGAGTGAAGGCGAAGTATGCATATCAGCCGGAGTTCTGCCAGACCGTGGAGGAGGTACTTTCTTCCCTTGATCCTGTCGTGGAGCGGCATCCGGAATATGAGAAGGCGGATTTGCTTGGACGGATGGTGGAGCCGGAGCGGATGTTTTCTTTCCGGGTCGTGTGGCAGGATGACCGGGGATTTGCCCATACGCAGAATGGATACCGGTGCCAGTTCAACGGTGCCATCGGCCCTTATAAGGGTGGAATCCGCTTCCAGAAGGATGTTACCCCGAGCATCATGAAATTCCTTGCCTTTGAGCAGACCTTTAAAAACAGCCTGACCGGCCTGTCCATGGGCGGCGGGAAGGGAGGGTCAGACTTTGATCCCGCAGGAAAGTCTGACGATGAGATCATGCGGTTCTGCCAGAGCTTTATCCAGGCGCTGTACCGTTATATCGGCCCGGATACGGATGTTCCTGCCGGCGACATGGGCGTCGGCGGGAAAGAGATCGGCTATATGTTCGGCGAATACAGGAGGCTGAAGGGAAACTTTGAAAACGGTACATTTACCGGAAAAGGGTTTTCCTACGGAGGAAGTCTGATCCGCCCAGAGGCGACAGGATTTGGTTCTGTCTATTATCTGGAAAATGTTCTGAAGGCGGACCATGAGACCCTGAAGGGGAAGACCATCGCCTGTGCCGGTTTCGGGAATGTGACCTGGGGGATCTGCCGCAAGGCCCAGGAGCTGGGGGCAAAGGTGATCACCCTGTCCGGCCCGGACGGATATGTGTATGACCCGGATGGTGTATGCGGGAAGGAAAAGATTGATTATCTTGTGGAAATGCGCGGTTCCGGGCGCAATCAGGTTGAGGATTATGCGAAGAGATTCAGCGTCCCCTTCTATCCGGGAGAGAAACCCTGGGGCGTAAAGGCGGACATTATCATGCCTTCCGCCATGCAGAATGATGTGCACATGGACAGCGCGGAGAAGATTGTGAAGAACCGGGTGCGCTACTATATCGAGGTTGCGAATATGCCGACGACAAATGACGCGCTCCGTTACCTGATGAGTCAGCCTGACATGATCGTTGCCCCGTCCAAGGCAGTCAATGCCGGAGGCGTAGCGGTCAGCGGCCTCGAGATGAGCCAGAATTCCGAACGGCTTTTCTGGACATCCGAGGAGGTGGACATGCAGCTGCGCCGGATCATGGACCGGATCTATGACAATTCCGTTGCCGCAGCGAAGCGCAATGGCCTTGGGTACAATCTTGTAGCCGGGGCGAATATCGCCGGCTTCGAACGGGTGGCAGACGCGATGATGGCGCAAGGCCTGTTTTGAAACAGGGGACGGTTCTCCGTTTCACCTGTTTACGCCTGTTTCACCCTGTTTCAATCGCCTCCACGCAAGTTTGCCGGCAGGTGGAGGGAAAAGGTGCTGGCACGCAACCTACAAATGGCTGACAGATATTTCTCTGGCGGCCTTTTTTTAGTGCGATATTCCTAAAATAAGAAAATGATTTGCACCCTCACTTCCGGTGTGAGATAATACGGTTTACAGTGATAGCGTGATACAGTTCATGATTTGAGGAATGAAAAGTGAGAAGATTTACATTCAGAGGGGGAGTTCACCCGTATGAAGGAAAAGAACTGACCGCGGAAAAGCCGGTCAGGGTTCTGGAAGCGGGCGAGGAACTTGCCTTTTTGCTGTCTCAGCATATTGGCGCCCCTGCAAAGAGCATTGTCAAAAAAGGAGACCGCGTGCTGGTAGGGCAGATGATCGCTGAAGCGGGCGGTTTTGTTTCCGCGCCGGTTTTTTCTTCGGTTTCCGGAACCGTGAAAGGGATTGAGAAGCGAAGAAGCGCGCCGGGGGCACTGGTTGACGCAATCGTTGTCACGAATGATTTTGCCTATGAAAAGGCACCGACACAGCCCTTGCCCGGGATGGAGGCTTACTGCAAGCTCAGGGAAACCAACCAGGCAGACCGGTCAGAGTACAATCTTGTGACCAGGAGCGCGGAGGAGTCGCTGGCGCTGATCCGGCCGGATGAGCGGCTGTCCCTGCTTTCGGCAGGCGACGTGATGGAGCGGATCAGGAAAGCCGGCATCGTCGGAATGGGAGGCGCTGGTTTCCCGACCCATGTCAAGCTGTCTCCGTCTGACCCGGAAAAGATCGATTATATTCTGGTAAATGGGTCTGAGTGCGAGCCCTATGTCACCTGCGACTACAGGCTGATGTGCGACAGGCCGGGGGAACTGATTGCGGGCCTGAAGGCAGTCCTGAAGCTTTTCGGGAGCGCGAAAGGGGCTTTCTGTATCGAAGACAATAAGCCGAAGGCAATCCAGATTCTGACGGACGCGCTGCGCCATGAGGAGACGATCTATGTCGCCCCCTGCAGGACAAAATATCCGGAGGGCGCTGAGCGAAACCTGATCAAGGCGATCACGGGCCGTGACGTGAACTCCAAGATGCTGCCGGCAGACGCGGGGTGCATCGTAATGAATGTCAGCACCATCTTTGCGATCTTTGAGGCGGTCTTCCTCGGACAGCCCCTGTACCGCAGAATCCTGACGATCTCAGGGGACGCGGTGGTGAATCCGGAGAACTTCCTTGTCCCGACAGGCGTGACCTTCGGGGAAGTGGCAGAGAAGGCAGGAGGATTCCTTCAGACACCGGAGAAGCTGATTGCCGGCGGCCCGATGATGGGATTTGCCCAGAGCGATTTCTCGGGCGTTGTGACCAAAACCTCCAGTGCGCTCACCGCGTTCCGGTATGACCTGGTGTCCCGGATTGAGGAGACACCTTGCATCAACTGCGGCAAGTGCGTAGATGCATGTCCTGCGCGTCTGGTTCCGAGCCACCTGGCCGATATGGCAAGGAAGCTTGACCTGGAAGCGTTTGAGGAAAACTACGGGCTGGAATGCGTCAACTGCGGCTCCTGCTCGTTCAGCTGTCCGGCAGGCAGGCCGCTTGCCGCCCTTGTCAACCAGGGCAGGCAGATGGTGCTGGCAGCCAGACGAAAGGCCCGGAAGTAGAGGCGCTGCCGGAAACAGGAGATAGAAGCAGTTATTTCTGAGCAGATCCTTAGCACTTGATTGTGCAGATCAGAGTTACGTAAGGAGTATCTATGAATTCGAAACTACAGGTTTCCGCCTCCCCCCATACCAGGGGAATGGTGACCACCAGGAATATTATGTTTTTGGTGTTCGCCGCGCTCATGCCGGCATGCCTGATGGGCGTACTTGCGTTTGGTACGCATGCATTGCTGGTTCTGATTGTATCGGTTCTCTCGGCGGTGGGATCGGAATATGTCTATGAGAGGCTTATGCACAAGCGCGTTACGGTTTCCGACGGATCGGCTGCCGTCACCGGACTTCTGATCGGCATGAACATGCCGCCCCAGATTGATCTGTGGATTCCTTGCCTGGGATCGGTGTTTGCGATCGTGATCATCAAACAGCTTTATGGCGGCCTGGGGCAGAACTTCATGAACCCGGCCCTTGGCGCCCGCTGTTTCCTGCTGATTTCCTTTGCGGGAAAGATGACGACCTTTACGCCCGGCAATGGTGTCCTGAAGCTGGTGACGCAGGTGCCGTCCACGACGGACGCGCTGTCAGGCGCAACCCCTCTGGCATACCTCAAGACCGGCACCCTGTTTGACCTGAAAGCACTGTTTGTGGGAACGACCCTGGGGTGCATCGGGGAGGTCAGCGCAATCGCGATCCTGGCAGGAGGAATCTTCCTTCTGGCTATGAGAGTGATCCGCATCCGGATTCCGGGAAGCTACCTGGGGACATTTGCGGTGCTGACCCTGCTTACCGCCCTTGTGCGCGGCTTTGACCAGCCTGTCATATTTACCCTGCAGGAACTGTGCGCGGGCGGCATCATGCTCGGCGCATGGTTTATGGCGACGGACTATGTGACAAGCCCCATCACAGCCATGGGGCAGGTCGTATTCGGATGTGCCCTGGGATTCCTGACCTGGGTGTTCCGCATGATCGGGTCAGGCTCAGAAGGCGTTTCTTACTCGATCATCTTCATGAATCTCCTGGTTCCCATCATCGAACGCTATACCAGGCCGGTTGCAGCCGGGATGGCGCGGGAGAGCCGTGAGAACAGGCGTCTGGTGAAAGAGAACCGGAAAGAGGCAAGGCGGCTGAAAGCGGAGGATAAGAAGGAGAAGGACGCATGAGCGATACGAAAAACCAAACGCAGGACGAGAGGAAGGAACAGAATCTTTCTTCTGTCCAGGCTTTCGGGGAAGAGCCGGATCCGTCGGCAAACCGCCGAACCTCGGATGAGATCTATACCGGCCAGCAGTACAAGGCTTCATCGAAGGAAGCGGAGAAAAAGAAGGACAGCATCGCGAAGGATATCTCGATACTGGTGGTCATTACCCTTGTGGCAGGCTGCCTTCTGGGCGTGGCTTATGGCGTGACGAAGAACCCGATCGCAGCTGCGCAGGCGGCGGCAAAGGCAAAAGCCCAGAAAGCGGTGATGAGCGGGGCAGATCATTTTGAACCGCTGTACGCTTCAGACAATACGGTGCAAGGCGGCACGGATTCCATTTCCGCCCAGCTGGTTGAGGCAATTCAGAATACCGGGCTTGCAACAACTCAGATCAAACAGATCGACACCGCTGAGGACAAAGACGGGAAGCTGCTGGGCTATGTGATTACAGCAGATGACCCGGATGGGTATGGCGGCAACATCGAGGTGATGTGCGGTATCACGCCTAATGATGACGGGACTGTCACGCTGGAGGGGATCTCCTTCCTGACGTTGAAGGAGACGGCAGGCATGGGCATGCGCGCCAAGGATCCGGAGTTCCAGGATCAGTTCTCCGGGAAAAAGCTGGATGAGGGAGAATTGATCATCTACACAAAGAGCGGTGCGAGACAGGAAAATGAGATTGACGCGATCAGCGGATGCACGATCACGACTTCCGCTGTGACAGACGATGTGAACGCCGCGCTGGTGGCCGCCTGGCAGCTGGTCAAGGATGGAAAGGAGGCAAAGGGATGAGTGCCAAAAACCCTGGGATGTCAATCGATCCGGTACGCGGAGCGAAGCGTTTTGACCTGAGCCGGTACATCCACCTGAAAAAGGATACCCCTCCGGAGCGGATTGTAAACGGGATTTATTTTGAAAATCCGGTATTCATGCTTGCGCTGGGCATGTGCCCGACGCTTGCGACGACAACCTCTGTGACCAACGCAGTCGGCATGGGGCTTTCCACGACGGCAATCCTGATGATGTCGAATCTGTTCATTTCGTTTCTGCGTAAGATTATCCCGGAGCGCATGAGGATGCCATCATACATTGTCGTCATTGCTTCCTTTGTTACGATCGTGGATTTCCTGATGCAGGGATTCACGCCGGAGATGTACGAGTCTTTGGGCGTCTACATTCCGCTGATCGTCGTGAACTGCATTATCATGGGCAGGGCAGAGGCATATGCCGGCAAGCATGGCCCTCTTGTCTCCCTTGCAGACGGGTTCGGAATGGGAATCGGATTTACCGCGGCCTTGATCGTGGTCGCTGCGGTGCGGGAGCTTCTGGGAAATGGTACTTTGGCCGGAGTGCGTGTCATGCCTGCGGCGTATGAGCCGATCAATATCTTTGTGCTTGCGCCCGGCGCGTTCCTGGTGCTGGCAATGTTCGTCGCGATCATGAACCGGCTGCACATCGGGGCTGCCCGGAGAAAGGACTGGGATCCCACCGGCAGGTTTGTCTGCGGCGACTGCCGCAGCTGCCCGAGGGTGGGCGGATGCAGCGGCAAGCCCGATCTTGATGCAGCGGTAAACAGCAATGGAGGAAGAGGATAATGTCATTTTCTGCGATCGTCATTCTGGTCGTAACAACGATCCTTGCCAATAATGTGGTGCTGAGCCAGTTCCTCGGAATCTGTTCCTTCCTTGGCGTCTCCCAGAAAACAGAGACCGCCAGCGGGATGGGGGGCGCACTGACCTTTGTCCTGACCCTGGCGAGCTTTGTGTGCGGTGTCCTGTACCACCTGGTCCTGGTTCCGTTTCATCTGGAATACCTCAAGACAATTGTATTTATCCTGATTGTCGCGGCGCTGGTTCAGTTTGTTGAGATGTTCCTGAAAAAATATATGCACAGTCTTTATGAAGCGCTTGGAATCTATCTGCCGCTGATTACCACCAACTGCGCGGTATTGGGTGTTGCGCTGCTGAATGTGCAGAAGGATTATAATATCCTTGTTGGCACCATCTACGGACTTGCAACCGCCATCGGATACTGGGTCGCGATTGTGATCCTGTCGTTCTTACGTGAGAAGATGACAGACAACGAGATTCCGGGTCCGTTCAAGGGGTTCCCCATTGTCATGGTTACCTCTGCCCTGATGAGCATTGCTTTCTTCGGTTTTGCCGGCCTGAAGTAATTGGGGATTGATTTTTGTGCTGTGCGATCGCATGAAAAGACAATTGAGGCGGATCATGCGGGGATCGAATTAAGAAAGGACAACAGACATGACAGATATGGTATTCGCCGCCATTATGATCGGTGGCGTTGGTCTGTTCGTAGGTTTATTCCTTGGCTTTGCGAGCAAGGTATTCGCCGTGGAAGTGAACCAGAAGGAAAAGGACATTCTTGAGATCCTTCCGGGAGCGAACTGTGGCGCCTGCGGCTATTCCGGCTGCGCCGCGCTGGCTGCGGCCCTTGCGCGGGGAGATGCCCCGGCCAATGCCTGCGTCGTCGGCCAGGAGCCGGTTGCGAATCAGATCAAGTGGATTATCGGCGGAAAGAGCGACAGGGTAGTCCGGAATGTTGCTTTTGTGCGTTGTACAGGTAATTGCGACCAGACCTTTGACCGCTATGCGTATTCGGGGCCGAGAACCTGCGCTTCTGTGTCGCTTGCGCCTCAGGGCGGGCCGAAATCCTGCTCCTATGGATGCATCGGATGCGGGGATTGCGTGAAGGTATGTGAGTACGGCGCCCTCTCGATCCAGCGCGGCGTCGCTGTGATCGACCAGGAAAAATGCCTTGACTGCCGCAGGTGCATCAATACCTGCCCGAAGGGCGTGATCATCGAGGTTCCTTATTACCGGGCAGCCCACATCGGCTGTATGAATCCGCTCCGGGGAAAGCCAGTCACGGAAAGCTGCCGGGTCGGATGCATTTCCTGCGGGAAATGTGCCAGGGATTGCCCGGCGCAGGCCATCACGATGGAGGGCGGGTTCCCGGTCATCAATTATGAAGTATGTACTGACTGCGGGAAGTGCAGGGACAATTGCCCCCGGCATTGTATAATATAACTGTCTTGATACCTGAAGGGGATTGCTATGGACTGGGATTTGATTGGGCTTGCTGCTGAACAGCTGAATGTAGACGCACTGATTGACTGGCGGGATTATTTCTCCGGATTGAGTGTGTGGATGCAGGCAATTCTGGTTGGTGTGCTGGTGCTTCTGATCGGTGTCAGCTTCCTTTCCTGCATGTTCGGGTTCCGGATGAAAAAGGCTGCCCGTTTCGCGGCAGGCGCGGCGGGTGTGTTTTATATCACGATGATTTCCCTGACGGACTGGTATGAAATTGATCCTGTCAAGGCCTTGATCGCTGCAGCGGTTGCAGGCGCGGCAGGAGGTGTCCTGTATGCTTTTCTGGAGCGGGTTTTCCAGTTTGCGGCAGGTGCGGTCTTTGCCAATGTGTTTGCGTACTGGCTGCTGCCGAAATATTTTAAACTGAATGTGTATATCGGAACCGGAAGAGTCTGGGCGCTTGTGATCACGATTGCAGGAGGCGTATTGTTTGCGTTCGCGGCGAAGAAGCTGAAGATTGTGCTGACCGCGCTGGAGGGCGGGGTGATCCTGGGGCTTGTGTGCGGGGCGTTTTTCCCGGTTGATCGGATTCCCTGGGTGAAGGACCGGCTGAATGAAGCACAGATCAGGAACCTGCTCCCGGTGGTATTGTCGGCTGTGGGGCTTTTGGTCCAGCTGATCCAGTTCCTTGTGATCTGGCGGGAACAGAGGGCACTCCGGGTTCCGGCAGGGGAAGAAAAGGACAATGAGCCGCAGCCGGAACAGGAGGAAGCAGCTTCCCAGGATGCGGGGGCTTCTGACGGGGATGCATCCGCCGCGCAGGATGAGGCGATCAGCATCACCCAGGCGGAGGAGGTCCTTGTGGAGAAGGCCAAGGAGCTTGCGATGGCGGCGGCGCGAAGCACCCAGCAGACGAGGCTTCGGGAGCGCTGCGAGGATGTCTCCCAGGGATTGTATGACGCAAAGATTGCGGCAGACAGGCTGGGAATGACGGAGGATGGATTCCTTCAGGAAATGAAGAAGGCAGG
>CAMORF010000027.1 GCA_946623485.1 uncultured Clostridia bacterium | reverse complement strand
GCGTCGTCAGAAAGCCTCGCTGCAGCGCTTTCGGATCAGGCATTCCTTTCCTTGAAAGGCAAAACCATATTTCAGGATATTCTCCGCCGGAATGCCCCTGGCCTCCAGTCTGGGCAAACCAGCCCTCAACCATCCGGAAGAACATTCTCCGTACCTCCCGATTCGTCAATGTCATCGTATACAGCCGCGCGCCCCCAAGATCAGCAGCTTCCATTTCGGTCATCGCATGGACGATTTTCAGGTTTCACCTTCGGCACGGTTACCACCGCGAAGCTCCTCTTCCGCAATTCTACGACCGAGGAGCCAGTTTCATCCGCCCGCCCCCTGTTCATCATATGTAGCCTTCCGCCCAGATGCCTTCCCCTGCAGCCAGTGTCTTTTTCATGTCCAGGACCCGCTGGTTGGCTGACCCCCGGAACTGCAGCGAGATGTTTTTCTGCTCCAGGACGAACGGACCGTCCACAAGAACGTCCAGGCACCGCATCATCCGCCGGGCAGCAGGGGTGTATTTCCGACCGCCTTCCGTAAGGTCTGATTCGTACACATAGCCGGTGTATCCCCAGATGCTCTTCCGGGCTCCGTAGCGCTCCCGCACCTTTTCAAGCAGATCTGCCAGATCCTCCTGATTCTCTTCTTCGAAGGGATCCCCGCCCAGAAGCGTCAGGCCGGCGACATACTCCGGCTCCAGGGAATCCAGGATCTGCTGCCGGGTCTGAAGGTCATACACAGTGCCATAAGTAAAATCCCAGGTCTCCGGCTGGAAGCAGCCCTTACAATGGTTGCGGCATCCGGAGACAAACAGGGTTGTCCGGCATCCGGGCCCGTTTGCGATGTCAAATTCCTTAATGACTGAATAATGCATAACATACACCTCTTAGAGTGTGGAGCAGGGGGCTGTTGGAACAGGGGACGGTTCTCCGTTTCACCTAAAGGTGAAACGGAGAACCGTCCCCTGTTCCACAACCGCCTCCCTGCTCCACAGCCCCCCTGTTTCACATCATAGATGCATCACACGATCCCGGATCTCCTGCGTGCGTCCCTGGTTCCAGAACTGCGTTCCGATGTATCCGCAGGTACGTCTCGCAACGCTCATCTTTGCCTGATCGCGGTTGCCGCAGTTCGGGCATTCCCAGACCAGCTTCCCGCTTTCATCTTCGATGATGCTGATCTCCCCGTCGTATCCGCAGCACATGCAGTAATCGCTCTTCGTATTAAGTTCCGCGTACATGATGTTGTCGTAAATGTAACGGATGACCGTCAGCACGGCGGGAATGTTCTGCTGCATATTGGGCACCTCGATGTAAGAGATCGCCCCGCCCGGGCTCAGAGCCTGGAACTCAGCTTCAAACTTCAGCTTCTTAAACGCGTCAATGTTCTCGCGCACATTGACATGGTAGCTGTTCGTTATGTAGTTATGATCCGTCACGCCCTCGACATGCCCAAACCGTCTCTGCAGATTCTTCGCAAACTTATAGGTCGTTGATTCAAGGGGCGTCCCGTAAACGGAATAATCGATATTCTCCGCCTTCTTCCAGGCAGCGCATTTATCATTGAGCTTCTTCATGACGGCAAGCGCGAAAGGCTTCGCCTCCGGATCCGTGTGGGATCTTCCGGTCATGTAATAACACATCTCGTACAGGCCGGCGTATCCCAGGGAGATGGTGGAGTACCCGTCATACAGAAGGCGGTCGATCTTCTCTCCCTTTTTCAGGCGTGCCAGCGCGCCATACTGCCACAGGATCGGCGCCACGTCGGAGGTTGTTCCCTTCAGGCGCTCATGCCTGCAGCGCAGCGCACGGTGGCAAAGCTCCAGCCGTTCCTCCAGGATCTCCCAGAACCGGTCCATGTCCTTGCCGGAGGAAAGAGCGGCATCCACCAGGTTAATCGTGACAACGCCCTGGTTAAATCTGCCGTAATAGCGGTGCTCGCCTTCCTTGTAGTTGAGTGCGTTCGCCAGATTCCCCTTTGTGTAGCTGCGGTCCGGCGTCAGGAAGCTGCGGCATCCCATGCAGGGATAGACATCCCCCTTCAGCTCACGCATCTTCTTAGCGGAAATATAGTCCGGAACCATGCGCTTTGCGGTACACTTTGCCGCAAGCTCCGTCAGGTAATAATAGGGGCTTCCCTCTGAAATGTTATCCTCATCCAGCACATACAGAAGCTTCGGGAACGCCGGGGTGATCCACACCCCCTTCTCATTCTGGGTTCCCTTGATCCGCTGCCGCAAAACCTCCTCAATCACCATGGCAAGGTCCCGCCTCTGCGGACCCTCCGGCACCTCATCCAGGTACATCGTCATGGAAACAAAAGGTGCCTGCCCATTGCAGGTCATCAGCGTGATCAACTGGTACTGGATCGTCTGCACGCCGGAAGTGATCTCCTTCTTCAGCCGCTCCTCGGCAATACGGTTAATCTGTTCCTCTGATGCCTCCAGGCCTGCTTCCCGGAGGTTCTTCTCTACCTGCCTGCGCAGACGGACCCGGCTTTCCTGTACGAAGGGAGACAGGTGCGCCAGCGTAAAGGTCTGCCCGCCGTACTGGTTGGACGCAACCTGGGCGATGATCTGGGTCGCGATGTTGCACGCTGTCAGAAAGGAGTGCGGCTTCGTGATCATGGTTTCGGAGATGACCGTGCCGTTCTGCAGCATGTCTTCGAGGTTTATAAGGTCGCAGTTGTGTTCCTTCTGTGCGAAATAATCAGAATCATGAAAATGAATAATGCCTTCTTCATGCGCCGCTACGATATCTTCCGGCAGCAGCACCCTGCGTGTAAGATCCTTCGAAACCTCTCCCGCCATATAGTCGCGCTGGGTGGAATTGATGGCCGGATTCTTATTTGAATTCTCCTGGTTGACCTCTTCATTCACCTGATTGATGAGGGCAAGGATTCCGTTATCCGTCGTGTTGGTCTTACGCGCGATCTCCCGCTTGTAGCGATAGCGGACATACTTCTGCGCGACTTCATACCCGCGCATCTCCATGATGCCCTTCTCTACCATATCCTGGATCTCCTCGACACCCGCCGCATGGGGCATCGCTCCGATCTCCTTCGCGATCTTATCCGCAACCGCGACGATCTGGTACTCGTTCAGCTGATGGATCCGGTCAACCTCTTTGTTGGCCTTGCGGATCGCATTCGCAATCTTATCAATCTCGAACGGAACCTCCTGCCCATTCCGCTTAATCACATTTGCCTTAACTTCCATGCTCATGAGAATCCCCTTCCGCAGGCACAACAATATGGCAGGCCTGCTGTTTTCTGTAAGACTCAATATTTTGGTCACTCCATGCGTTTTTAGCACAAGATATAGTGACCGCACGCCTACCATGATATTCCAGCGGCCTACCGTTGGCAAGTAGGAAAATAGATGAATTTTTGTCTGATTCTTTGTTGGAAATGTCCATTGACAAAGCTGCCGTGAAAGCTGACGCACTCTTGTGAAGAATTCTCCCATCCTGTACAATAGAGCTGTTTCCTATATGATGACGCATCAGATCTACTTTGATCAATCTGATGAGTCAGGCAACAGACAGGCAGAATTATGAACGAAAAAGCAATTCGGATTCTTGAATATCCAAAAATCATTGAACAGTTAATCTCCTGTGCATCTTCCCAGCCCGGCAAGGCTTTGTGCCGTTCCCTTCTGCCATGCGCAGATCTGGCTGAGATTACAGCCCTGCAGGATGAGACAGCGGACGCCCTCAGAAGAATCTACGCCAAGGGCAGTCTCTCCTTCTCCGGGCTGCGGGATCTGCGGGGGGACATCAAGCGGCTGGAGATCGGCAGCGCGCTGGGGATCCCGGAGCTGCTTGCGATCGGGAAGCTTCTGGAGATCGCGCAGAAAGCCAGGCAGTATGAAGACGCAGACACCGATCCGCAGGCCGCAGGCGGCCACGCCGGTGATCTGCATGCTGCAGGCGGCCGCACCTTTGACCGGGGCGCTGCAGCGCGGCCTGGGGGCAGCTCCGCCACTGATTCAGAGGATCCATCAGGCGATGACAGCCTCTCGGCCCTCTTCCGTATGCTTGACCCGGTTCCCTCCCTCCTTAGGGAGATCCGGCGCTGCATCCTGTCCGAGGATGAGATCGCTGATGACGCATCCCCTGAGCTCAAGAAAATCCGGCGGCAGATCTCACTGTCCCAGGACCGGATCCACACACAGCTGTCCGAGATCGTCAACGGATCCGCCCGGCAATACCTGCAGGATGCCCTGATCACGCAGCGGGACGGGCGTTACTGCATCCCCGTCAAGGCGGAACACCGCGCCCAGGTTCCCGGCATGATCCATGACCAGTCCTCCACCGGATCCACCCTCTTTGTCGAGCCCATGGCAATCGTCAGGCTGAACAATGACATCCGCCAGCTGGAGGCGGATGAGAAAGCCGAGATCCAGAAGATCCTGGCACAGCTCAGCGAAACGGCCGCCGGAAGCAGCGAGGCGCTGATTGCCGACATCCAGGCACTGATCGCCCTCGATTTCATTTTCGCAAGGGCGCAGCTGGGCAAGAAGATGAATGCGGTCCGCCCTGACTTCAACGAGGATGGCATCGTAGACCTGCACCGCGCCAGGCATCCGCTGATCGACCGCAAAGCCGTCGTGCCCGTGGACATCAGCCTCGGAAAGGGATTCGACCTGCTGGTCATCTCCGGCCCGAATACCGGCGGAAAAACCGTCAGCCTGAAAACGGTGGGCCTGCTGACTCTCATGGGGCAGGCGGGGCTCCATATCCCGGCCGCCGAGCACAGCGTGCTCTCCCTGTTTACAGAGGTCTTCGCCGACATCGGCGATGAACAGTCCATCGAGCAGAGCCTGAGTACCTTCTCCAGCCACATGACCAATATCGTCTCCTTCTGGAACAAGGCAGACGAAAAATCCCTGGTGCTGTTTGACGAGCTGGGGGCCGGAACTGACCCGGACGAAGGCGCAGCGCTGGCGATCGCGATCCTTTCCTCCCTCCATGAGCGGGGAATCCGGACCATCGCCACCACGCATTATTCCGAGCTCAAGATCTATGCCCTCTCCACGCCCGGCGTTGAGAACGGCTGCTGCGAGTTTGATGTTTCCACCCTCCGCCCGACCTACCGCCTGCTGATCGGCGTGCCCGGAAAATCCAACGCATTTGCGATCTCCAAAAAGCTGGGGCTCCCGGAGGAAGTCATCGAGAGCGCACGTCAGCACCTGACCGATGCGGAAGAGGATTTCGAGGATGTGATCTCTGACCTGGAGGACCGCCGTGTTTCCATGGAGGCTGCCGAACGCCAGATGCACCAGAACCGGGATGAGGCCGCCGCGCTGCGCGCTTCACTTGAACGCCGCTCCCGCCAGCTGGAGGAGTCCAGGGAGAAGATCCTGGCCAAGGCGCGGGAAGAGGCTGCAAAGATCCTGCGGGAAACCAAGGCATACGCGGATGAGACGATCCGGAATTACAACCGTTACGGCGGCGAGGCCAACAAAGCCCGGGAGATGGAGCGCGAACGTACGAAGCTTCGTGAGAAAATGAACGCGCTGGACAAAAAGGCGGCCGCGGAGGATGCCAAAAACGCAGCTCACCTGGAAGAGACACATCGTGAGGTTGACCCGAAGAAACTAAAGGTCGGAGATTCCGTATTTGTGAAGTCCATGAACCTGAAGGGAACCGTAACGACGCTGCCCGACCAGAAGGGAAACCTGAAGGTCCGCATGGGCATTCTCCACTCCCAGGTCAATGTGAAGGATCTGGAGCTGGTGGATGAGGTGACAATCCGGGCGCCCGGCCTGCAGCGTACCGGCTCCGGCAGAGTCAGCATGGCAAAGTCTGCCTCCGTTTCCACGGAGATCAACCTGCTCGGCATGACAGTGGATGAGGGTGTCTCTGCCCTGGAAAAATACCTGGATGATGCCTGCATGGCTCATCTTGAGACGGTCCGGATCGTGCACGGAAAAGGCACCGGCGCTCTGCGCAAGGGTGTGCACGATTACCTGCGCAGGCAGAAAAGGGTTGCCTCCTTCCGCCTGGGACAGTACGGGGAAGGCGACGCAGGCGTCACGATCGTGCAGCTCAGGTAAGGATCTGTTACAGAATAACTTGTACATCTGACTTGTCCAAACGCTCATCTGCTGCGTTGGAAAGCCTCGCCGTAGGTAAGGACCTGTCACGGAATCACCTGTACATCCTGCTTGTGTTTCCATCCGGCCGCACAGTTCAAAAATCGATCCCATAGAAAGAGAAAGCTGCGGCAGAATTCCTCTGCCGCAGCTTCTTATATCATTTTCATATCCTCTGCCGATGCTTCCTGTGATTTCCTCAGTGATTGTCAGTCGCTCTCTTTTGAGCCTCTCGATTTCCCCATCCGGATTCTTCCTACAGGTTCATCAGCTTTTTGCCAGACGGATGACGTTCCAGCTCTTTGCCGGGAAGCACATGGTCAGCGTTCCGGCATCGATAGAATCCGTATTCACCCGCACCGGGGCAACCTGGTCCGGATCCTGCTCCGTATTGACCGCCTTCACATCCTCATGGGTCAGAAGGATATGCTCCTGCACGGAGTAGCCCGCAAACTGGCGCACATCCATGGTCACCTCATAAGCGTTCTCCAGATCCTTATTCACCGCGAAGACCGTCAGGGTTTCATGCTCCTCGTCCTTAATCACAACGGAATCAATGTAAGGAGCGTCGCCGTGGCTGGACTCGTAGCTGTCAACCTTCACCGCCGTGTTCAGGACAGTGCCTCGGCCCATCGTGCTTGCATGCATGTATGGATAAAAGATTGTCTGCCTCCAGGCTCCGGTATCCGAGGTCATAATCGGCGCGATGACATTGACCAGCTGGGCCAGGCATGCAATCTTGACACGGTCTGCATGGCGCAGCAGCGTAATCAGCATGCTGCCCACCAGCAGGGCATCCTCAAAGTTGTAGATATCCTCAAGCTGATGCGGATGCTGGATCCATTTCTCCAGCTTCTTATCCGCCTCGTTGGAATGATACCAGACATTCCACTCGTCAAAGCTGAGGTTGATCTGTTTTTTCGTGCGCTTCACCGCCTTCACGTAATCACAGACTGACACGATGGAGCGGATGAAATTGTCCATATCAACGCTGGAGGCCAGGAAATCCGGCGTATTGTCATCCCGGTTTCCGTAATAGGTATGCAGGCTCAGGTAGTCCGTGGTCTCATAGGACTGCATCAGGACCTCCGCTTCCCAGGTGGCAAAGGTCGGCATCTGTGTGTTGGAGGAACCACAGGCGACGCATTCGATCGACGGATCCACCATCTTCATGATCCGTCCTGCCTCTGCGGCAGCGCGCCCGTACTCCGTGGCTGTCTTATGCCCCATCTGCCACGGACCGTCCATCTCATTGCCCAGGCACCACAGCTTGATGTCAAAGGGATCCTCGGCTCCATTCTTCCTGCGCAGGTCACTGTACCAGGAGCCACGCTTCACGTTGCAGTATTCAATGACGGCCCTTGCAGCGTCAATTCCGCGCGTGCCAAGGTTAATGGCATACATCGGCTTCGTCCCGGCCTTCTTCGTCCAATTCATGAACTCATGCAGGCCAAATTCATTTGTCTCAATCACGCCCCAGGCAGGATCGATCCTGTGCGGACGCTCACTCACCGGACCGACAGAATCCTCCCAGTTGAAGCCGGAGACAAAGTTGCCGCCCGGATAACGCACCAGCGGCACATTGATCTCACGGATGAGATCTATCGTGTCCTTCCGGAGTCCATCCTCATCGGACACGGCAAGCCCTGGCTGGTAGATTCCTTCATAAACTGCGCGTCCCAGATGCTCAATAAAGGACGCAAAGATACGCTCATCAACCGGAGAGACCTCAATCTCCCGGTCAATGCTGATTCTTGCTTTCTTCTGTGTCATAATGAATCCCTTCTTTCCCGGAAGCTTAGAGCTTCCGCCATGGCCAACGTTTTTCGGAAGCCCGCTGCTTCCGGTATCATCAACGCTTTCCGGAAGCCCGCTGCCTCCGGTATCATCAACGCTTCCCGGAAGCCCGCTGCTTCCGCCATCATCAAAACGTTCCTATGATCTCCTTACAGATCGGTGCGGTTATTCTCATACCGGAATACGGGCATCCCGTTTTCCATCGGGACATCCATCACATAGGTATGCCGGTTGATGTCATACAGCGGGTCGCCAATGATCTCATCATACGGACGCGCATGGTAGGATGTCACCAGCTTTCCTTCCTCATCCGTGAAGAAGGTGTTATGCCCCGGCCCGTACAGGCCTGCCGCCTCATCCGTCGTAAGCACCGGATGCCGTTCCTTTTTCCAGGATGCCGGATCCAGCAGGTCTGCGTCAGCGTCCGCACTCAAAAGCCCCATGCAATAGCTTGCGCCTGTCGAGTTGGCGGAAAATGCAAGAAAGACCTTGCCTTCCGCTTCCATGAAGGTCGGCCCTTCATTTACCCAGAAGTCACCGCGCTCCCAGTCATAGTCCGGCGTGGTCAGCAATACCTGCTGCGACTTCATGACAGTCGGGCTTTCCAACTGAGCGATATAGAGATTGGAGATCTTTTTCCCCTGGTTCACCTTCTCCGCCCAGACCGCATACATGCTGCCCCTGTGCTCGAAGACAGTCATGTCCAGTGAGAAATCATTGAACGAAAAATAATCCGCACGCTGAAGCATCCCCATCTCAACCCAGGAATCCTTCACCGGATCCTGCCCGGTGCACTTGAGTACATAGGGCCGGATGGCCCAGATATCGTCCTTGTCACCGCCGGCAAAGTAGATGTACCAGTTCCCTGCAAGGTAATGCAGCTCCGGCGCCCAGATATGGATGCTCATGATTCCTTCCTCATGCTTTTTCCATACCGTCACTTCCTCTGCTCCGGCAAGCCCCTTCAGCGAATCGCTGTGACGCAGCACGATTCTGTCATATTCCGGCACGGAGGCAGTAAAGTAAAATGTGCCATCCGGCGCGTGAGGATATATGGATCCGCTCTGTTTGCGATAAAAGGCTTGTTGAACCAAGAAAAACGTATGGAAGGCCGTAGGAAAGACCGGTACAGAAAGCCGAACAGAAAGTCGAACAGAAAGCGATAGAAAACAAACAGAAAAGCACCCCGGAAAACAAGAATCCGGGCGCGCTTTTTTATATGCTTACAGCCAGCACTGGTCTTTCGCCAGCTCCTGGACGAAGATGCGGGAATTGTCCTTCGCGTACTTCGCCTGATGATACTTGAATAACATCTTCCCTTCCTCAATGGTTCCGAGGATCTCGATCTTTCCGGTAACATGCGACATGCAATAATGAATGCTCTTCGCCTGCCCATTCATCATGCTTTTCGCCTCTTCCACCACCTCCGAGCCCTTCAGCAGCGGCACCTGGAATTCGTCCAGGGCACCTCTTGCAGGCCGGCACTGGAACACATAATACGGGATCACCCCGATAGATACGAGGCGGTTCAGCAGCTTTGCGAGTGTCTTTGCGTCATCGCTGATCCCCTTCAACAGCACTGTCTGGTTCCGGACGATACATCCACACCCGATCAGGGCATCGACTGCGCGCTTTGCCTGTGGCGTGATCTCATTCGGATGGTTGAAATGCGTCACAATCAGGATCTGCTTTTTCTGATTGCCGGCCTTCAGTATCCCCAACAGCTCCTCGTCCTCATAGATCCGCATGGGGAGCACAACCGGCGTCCTTGTGCCGATCCGGATAAAATCGAGCGTCGGAATCTGCGAAAATGTCTGCAGATACATCTCAATTGTCTCATTCGGATTAATCAGGGCATCTCCGCCGGACAGAAGGACATTGTTAATCTCCGTATGCTGCGCTACATACTCTGCCATCTTATGAACATGTTCCGCTGTCTCATGTTCGGAATATCCCACCATCCTCTTGCGGAAGCAGAACCTGCAGTACATAGAGCATTGGTTTGTCGTCAGGATCAGAGCCGTCTGCCGGTACTTGTGCTGCATGCCCCGGATTACGGTGTTGTCTCCTTCCCCGCTCGTATCCTCCACGCCGGTTCCGGACAGTTCCTGCATGCCCGGTATACAGATCCGGCGAACCGGATCCGCAGGATCCTCCGGATTGATCAACCCCAGATAATACGGCGGCACGCAGATCGGATAACGCTCCGAGATCTCCCGGATCTTCTCCTTCTCCGAGGGCCCCATCTTCAGATATGCATCCAGACCGTCCACATCCCGGACGCACTCGGCTAGAAGCCTGTTCAAAACTGCCATATTTCCCACCCCTTTCTTGTCATTACAGTTACATCATGATGCCACTATTTACATCCTTCACTTAGCATAGCAACATAATAATACATTTTAACACAAGAATGTCGGTTTTTCCACAACAGATGTTTAGACTTCCGGTTTATACAGCAAGACTTGTTTATATCACAGAAATTGTTTATCCCGCAGAAATTGCGGCAAGCCCCTGCCGCCAGGCTTGTGCTGGCGGCAGGGGCTTGTTTCCGTGCTTTATTCAAAAGCGCTTTTTCGGCTTCCGAACCTCTTCAGTTTTCGAGGCCTTTCATCTTCCTGGTTTTTCAACTTCCAGGGCGTTTTCCACTTCCAGGGCGTTTTCAGCTTCCGGGGCTTTTTCACAGCAGGCGGCCTTTCGGCCCGCTCTGGCTGCGTTTCACCTTCCGGGATGTGGTTTTCTCAAACTCTGTGTCCCGCAGGCGCAGCCGCAGGATCCGTTTGACAGGAGGAACCGATTTGTTGATCTCCTCTACCTTTTTGCGGAACAGGGTCTCGGCCTTCGCGGCATATTCCGGGAACGGATATACCTCCGCCGTAATCTGCTCATTTTCGGAATAGACCATGATCTCAGACATCCACTCGCTGCCCGCAAAACGGTTCTCCAGTTCCTCCGGCGAGATGTTTTCGCCGTTGCTGAGGATGATCAGGTTCTTTCTGCGGCCGGTAATATAGATCCTCTGGTCCTTCTCATAGCCCAGGTCGCCGGTCTTCAGCCAGCCATCCTCTGTAAACATCTCTTTGGTTGCAGCTTCATTTTTATAATAACCCAGCATCACCGACGGGCTTTTTACAAGGATCTCTCCATCCTCGATCTTCACCCGGCAGTTTTTCACGACCCTGCCGACATCTTCTCCGGTGGTAGGGTCCGCCTGGCTGGAGGACGCGATCCTCGGAGAGCATTCCGTCATGCCGTATCCCTGCAGGAGCGGAATCCCCATCTTTTCATAAGCCTTGGTCAGTTCCGGGCTCAGGTAGGCTCCTCCGCAGAAAATGACCCCGAGATCTTTCCCGAATACCTTCCTTCCGATCAGCTTCATCGGAAGCAGAGGATTCTTTTTCTTCTCCGCCATGATCCGGCGGTAAATGGTTTCCACCATCAGCGGAACCATGAGTATCTTGGTCGGTTTAAACAGACTGATGTTTGGCACCAGCCTGATCAGGGAGTCATTGATACACAAGGTAGCGCCATACCTCAGGGAAAGCAGTACATCACAGGTCAGGCAGTAGGCATGATGGATCGGCAGGACGGTAAGCAGGATATCGTTCTCGCTTCCTTCATTGTCACAGCACGTCGCGTTATCAACCAGATTCGCATGGGACAGCATGACGCCCTTGCTCTTTCCCGTGGTGCCGGAGGTATAAAGAATGCAGGCGCACTGATGCGGATCCACCGGAACCAGCTCAGCAGGCTCATTATCCCTAAGAATCTCGTCCAGGGAGCAAACGCCTTCCCCCGGCGACAGGCAGACATACGACCTGATCTGCGGACATGTGCTCTTCATGGATTCCACAAGGGGCTGGAAACGCTTGTCATAAAACAATTCCGTGACATCCGCCCGGTTCAGATTGTCCATGATCTCCTCCGCAGAAAGCTGAGGGTCAATCGGCACCGCCACATGTCCATTGACGACACATCCCAGAAGGGCAGTGATATAGGCAATGCTTGATGACCCCAGAAGAGCGGCATGGATCACGCCACCCCCCTGCCCCTTCAGCCAGTTGCTGATCCTGAGGGTATCCTCCATCATCTGCCCAAATGTTTTTTCCGCGATTTCCTTGCCGGATTTCTCTTTTAGCCAGGCCTTGCCCGGCCGCTCCCGTGCAGACAGCACCACCATATCCTGGATCGTTTTTAATTCATTCGTTTTCATTGTATTTCCTATTTCCCTCATTCCATGCCGCCGGCCGAACCGGGGGCACCTGCCTGCAGA